>NZ_JADYVW010000018.1:0-127185 GCF_020194135.1 Bradyrhizobium sp. BRP23
GGTTCCTGCGGGGGCAGGGTGGGGTAGTGGGTTAAGCTAGATCATGGCGCGTTACATCGACGAGATCCTGCAGCCCGGCGAGCGCGTGCTGTATTCGACCAATGCGCACTGGATCTTCTACTTTCCGGCCATCGTGGCCTGGATCGCGGCGCTGGCCCTGCTCATCCTGTCGCGGCAGGCGACCGTCGACTGGCTCGTTCTGCTTTGCCTCGGGGCCGCGGGTCTCGCGGCTCTGGCGGCCCTGTATTGGACCGTGAAGGGCTGGTTCCATCGTTTCACCACCGAGACCGACGTCACCAACCTCAGGGTCGTGCACAAGACCGGCTTCATCAAGCGCCGAACCTTCGAGATGGCGCTGGACAAGGTCGAGAGCGTCGATGTCGACCAGACCATTCTTGGACGTATTCTCAACTACGGCGACGTGACGATTCGCGGCGTCGGCGAGGGTATCGAGACGATCAAGACCATCGCCTCGCCGCTCGCCTTCCGTAGTTCGATCACCACGCGGTAGGACCGCGCCCAACCATGAGCATGCAGCAAAATACTTCTCTTTCCGCCCAGCTCGGCTCGAGCGTCGACGCCGCCGAGATCGCGAAATTCTCGAAACTCTCGGCGGAATGGTGGGATCCCAAGGGCAAGATGGCGCCGCTGCACCGGATCAACCCGTTGCGGCTCGGCTATATCCGCGACGCCGCCTGCCGCAAGTTCGAGCGCAACGTGCGCAGCCTCAATTGTCTTGGGTCCTTGCGCGTGCTCGACATCGGCTGCGGCGCCGGCCTGCTCTGCGAGCCGCTGTCGCGCCTCGGAGCGCAGGTCATCGGCATCGATCCCTCCGCGAGCAACATCGCGGCGGCGAAGCTGCACGCCGACAAGAGCCATCTGGCGATCGACTATCGCTGCACCACGGTGGAGGAGATCGACCCGCGCGAGCGCTTCGACATCGTGCTGGCGATGGAGGTGGTCGAGCACGTCACCGACGTCGGCATGTTCCTGAAGCGCTGCGCCGCGATGCTGAAGCCGAACGGCCTGATGGTGGTCTCGACGCTGAACCGCAACTGGAAGAGCTTTGCCCTCGCCATCGTCGGTGCCGAATACGTCCTGCGCTGGCTACCGCGCGGCACGCATGAATGGAACAAGTTCGTCACGCCCGACGAACTGACGAAATACCTGCTCGACAACCGTCTTGTCATCACCGAGCAGACCGGCGTCGTCTACTCGCCCTTCGCCGACAAATGGTCTCTGTCGTCGGATATGGACGTGAACTATATGGTGGTCGCGGAAGCGATGGTGTGAACTGCCCAGGGTGAGTGCGAGCCGTCATTCCAGGAACGCTGTCCTCCTGCGTTCGCAGCGACGACAGCGGAGATTGCCGCACTGACAGAGGTTCTAACCGGCAGCCCCCGCCCTGCGTCCCGGCGCAGGCCCCACATATCTTGCCCTCGGTCTGATCAGCTTGCCGAACTGCAATTGCTCGCTGGCATGCGCGATCCAGCCGACGCTGCGGGCCATCGCGAACAGCGCCAGCTCGCTGCCGGCGGGCAGGCGCAGTGCGTGGACCAGCACGGCGAGCGCGTAGTCGATATTGACGAACTCGCCGGTGGCTTCCGCGATCCGCTCTGGCACTTCCCTGGTGAATTTGCGCGGCGCGCCGGAGCGCGACAGCGCGTTCAGCAGCGACTGCGCGCGGGGGTCGCCGTGCTTGTAGACGCCGTGGCCAAAGCCGGCAAAGCGTTCACCGAGGGCGACACGCTCGCGCACGACAGGCTCGACGTCGCGGTCGACCAGCGTCTTGACGAGCTGTGAGGCCAGGACGCCGGCGCCGCCATGCTTCGGCCCTTTCAACGCGGCGAGCCCGGCGATGACGGAGTCATAAAGGTTGAGGCCGGTCGAGGCAGCGCAGCGCGCGGTGAAGGTCGACGCGTTCAGCTCGTGATCGGCGAGCAGTACCAGCGCGCGGCGGATCAGGTCGGGCGCGTGCTTGTTGTCCGCCGCCCAGGCGCGCGCGACCTGCTGATGCAGCGGCTCGGCCGAGGCGTCCGCATTGAGCATGGTCGCAACCAGCAGGCGGACGATGCGCGCGCCGACCATAGCGCGGCCATCGGGTGCCCGGGTGAAGGCGCGGGGATCGACGCTGGCGGCCAGTGCGAGCACGGCGATGGCGCGGTCGATCGGTGCGGCCCGGCGCGCGGCCTTCGCGATCACGCGCATTTCCTCGGAGAGTTCCGGTTGATTGTCGGGGGCAAACGGATCGACGTCGGCGACATCCCACAGCAGCGTCGCGGCGTGCTCCAGCGTGTCACTCTCGGAAAGATCGACGCAATTGACGCCGCGATAGATGGCGCCCTCCTCGGTGATGGTCGAGATCTCCGTGTCCATCACCGGCAGATCGGCATCGAAGCTGCGCAGGCCGCGCGGCTCCGGCGATGGCACACGGCGCTCCTTCAGCGCCCGAACGTCCTCGGCGCGATAGCGGTTCTTTCGCGAGTCCGGCGTCGGCTCGGAGCGGATCAGGCCGCGGCTGACATAGGCGTAGAGGGTGGCCGGAGAGATCGCGAGCTCGGCGGCGGCTTCCCGAGCGGAGAGGTACAGCCCATCAGAATTTTTCATATGGATTTATGTAATCAAGATTGATCAATGTGTCGAGAGGCCTGACCTTGTTCTCCGTGAACAGGAGATTTGGGTCATGAACATCCACCTCACCAAAAGCCAGATCGGGCTGGACGGCGTTCCCGCGGCCGAGACCGTGCTGAGCCATGTCGACGGCGAGCGCGGCGAGCTCATCATCGCCGGGGAGCACGTCGGGCGGCTCGCCGCCATCTCGAGCTTCGAAGGCGTTACCGCCCGGCTCTGGAATGGCGCCAGCAAGACCACCCTCACCGAAGCCAATGTGCGCTCAAACCTGGGCGTGGCGCGCGAGCGCGCCTTCGCGCGGCTGCCGGACCTGCTGCCGGCGACGCGCGGCATGGGCATCATCGACGGGTTTCGTGCCGCCGTCGCCGGACTTCGCGCCGAGCACGGGCTGGAGCACGAGGCGACGATCGTCGGCGCGTTTCCGGTGATCGCGGGCGCGCTGGTCAGGCGCGCCAAGGGGCTCGAGCCGGTCGCGCCCGATCCTACCGTGAGCCATGCCGCCGACACGCTGCGCATGTTGCACGGCCGTTCGCCTGCAACGCGCGAGGTCACGGCGCTCGACGCCTATCTCGTCACCGCCAGCGACCACGGCATGAACGCATCGACCTTCGCCGCGCGCGTGGTGGCCTCGACGCAGGCCGACCTGTTCGCGGCCGTCACCGCCGGCTATTGCGCGCTGACCGGTCCGCTGCATGGCGGCGCGCCGGAGCCGGTGCTGGAAATGCTGGACGCGATCGGCTCGCGCGAGCGCATTCAGTCCTGGGTCGACGCGGCGCTGGCGCGCGGCGAGCGCATGATGGGTTTCGGTCACCGCGTCTATCGCGTCCGCGATCCGCGCGCCGACGTGCTCAAGACCGCGGTCGAGGCGCTTGCGTCCAATGGCACCGATTTGCCGTTTGCCGGCGAGGTCGAGGCTTATATCCGCAGCGCCTTGCGCAAGAAGAATCCGGAGCGGCCGCTGGAGACGAACGTCGAGTTCTTCACCGCGATCCTGCTCGATGCGCTGGCGATTCCGCGGCAGGCGTTCACGCCGATCTTCGCGATCGCGCGCAGCGCGGGCTGGACCGCGCATGCCCGCGAGCAGCAGCGGACGGGGCGGTTAATCAGGCCGAGTTCGTCATATGTCGGGGCGATGCCGGAAGTTTGAGAGCGGATGCCTCCGCGAGACCGGAATCGTAGGGTAGCCAAAGGCGCACTTGCGCCGTGCCCACCATCTCTCTCGATCGAAAAAAAGGTGGGCACGCTTTGCTTTGCCCACCCTACGACACTGTCGTCGCCGCAAGAGCGCGGAAAACAGCGGAGAAGACCGCGGGCCCCTACGCCTCGCGCACGACCGTCTTCAGATAATTATACGCCTTGATGATCTCGATCAGGCGGTCCTCGGTCGAGCGGTCGCCGCCATTGGCGTCGGGGTGGTGCTGCTTCACCAGCGCCTTGTACTTGGTCTTGACGTCGGCAAGCGTCGCGCTGGGGCCGAGGCCCATGACCTGAAGCGCCTTGCGCTCGGCGTTCATCACTTTGCGCGTCTCGGCCTTGGGCTCCGCTTCGGGGCCCTTGCGCCAGCTGGCGCGGCCGTTGATCTCGCTGAACATGCTGAAAGGATCGGCCGCCATGTCGATCTCTTCCGCGCCCTTCTTGCCGCCATTGGCGCCCATCTTCCAGGTCGGACGGTGACCGGTCAGCGCATCCTTCTGATAGCGCGCGACGGCTTCGGCATTCATGCCGGAAAAGAAATTGTAGTTCTGGTTGTACTCGCGCACGTGGTCGAGGCAGAAGTGCCAGTACTCGCGCTGGTTCTCGCGGCCCTTCGGCGCCCGGTGCGAGCCCTTGTTGGCGCAGCCCGCCCATTCGCAATTGACCGCGGTGTCGCGCGGCTTCACTTCCGGCTGCTTGCCCCGCGGCTTCACGCGGATGGAGTCGAAGAATTTTGATGAATCGATCGGCATGGCTGACTTTGACTACGCAATGCAAAAACCTTCAAGTCTTGACATTGCAATTCGCTGAGCACCCGGTCGCGACGAGCTTGGACGTCCGGGTATTGACGGGATGCGAGCGCGCACCTTAATGGCACACATGGCTATGAAAGACACTATCAGCAACAAGTTGCAGGAAGCTTTCACGCCGGAAAGCCTGCAAGTCGTCGACGAGTCACATTTGCATGAGGGCCACGCCGGCCACCGAGCAGGCGGCGAGACGCACTTCCGTGTGTATATCGTGTCTGCCGCCTTCAAAGGGAAGAGCCGGATCGACCGTCATCGCATGATAAATTCAGCGCTCGCCGCGGAACTCGCCGGCAGCGTGCACGCGCTGGCGATCAATGCGCAGGCGCCGGGGGAAGGTTGAATTCTCTGACCCTGCCCTGGAGGGGGAGGGTCGATCGCGCGCAGCGCGAGCGGGGTGGGGTGATCTCTCCACTCGGGTACT
The DNA here is from genome assembly GCF_020194135.1 of Bradyrhizobium sp. BRP23. Lineage (NCBI taxonomy): Bacteria > Pseudomonadati > Pseudomonadota > Alphaproteobacteria > Hyphomicrobiales > Nitrobacteraceae > Bradyrhizobium > Bradyrhizobium sp. BRP23. The sequence continues at coordinate 5,056 of NZ_JADYVW010000018.1, forward strand.
GTTGGATGTGGGAAGACCGTCACCCCACCCCGCTACGCATTGCGCTGCTCTTCATGCGTAGCGACCCACGGGCGAGCTACGCTCGTCCCGGACCCCTCCAGGGGAGGGTAAGGGAAAAATTAGAACGACGTCCCGGCCCGTCTCGGCTTTGCCTCTTCGAGCTCGGCCTCGCGCGTCACCGGTGAAATACGGAGCGCGGTGATGCGGTTGCGCTCGCGGCGGAGGACGCGGAAGCGGAAACCGTGGAAGGTGAAGCTCTGGCCGCGGTCGGGGATCGAGCGCGCCTCGTGAATGACGAGACCGGCGACCGTGGTTGCCTCTTCATCGGGCAGATGCCAGTCCATGGCGCGGTTGAGGTCGCGGATCGGCACCGACCCGTCGACCACGACGGAGCCGTCCGGCTGACGGCGCACGCCGGCGACCACCACGTCATGCTCGTCGGAGATGTCGCCGACGATCTCCTCCAGAATGTCTTCCAGCGTCACGAGGCCTTCGACCTCACCATACTCGTCGACGACGAGTGCGAAATGGGTCTTGCGGCGGCGGAACGCCTTGAGCTGCTGGGATATCGGCCGCATCTCCGGCACGAACCAGGGCGGCAGCATGATGGTGGTGACGTCGATGCGCGACGTGTCGCCCTCCGATGCGCGGATCGCGCGCAACAGATCCTTGGCGTGCAGAATGCCGATGATGTTCTCCGACTTGTCCCGCCACAGCGGAATGCGGGTGTATTCGGTGGCCAGCACCTCCCGCACCAGCTCCTCCGGCGGCAGGTCGGCGTTGATCATCACCATGGCCGTGCGGTGGACCATCACGTCAGACACCGTCAGCTCGCCGAGACGGAAGACGTTGTGAATGTACTCGGCCTCGCCGCTCTCGATCTTGCCGTGCACGGCCGATTCCTCGACCAGGCCCTCGATCTCCGAATCCGTCAGGATTTCGTGTTGCGAGAACTCCTGCACCCCCATCAGACGGAGGATCGCGCTCGACGCCGTGTTGAGGCACCAGCTCAGCGGGTAGAACAGGAGGTAGGAAAAATGCAGCGGATAGGCAATCCACTGCGACACTGGCATCGGCTCCCTGATCGCAAGCGTCTTCGGCACCTGCTCGCCGATGACGATGTGCAGCGAAGAGAAGACCAGAAAACCCGCCACGAACGAGGTGAAGTGCAGCGTGGCCTCCGACATTCCGAGCGGGCTGAGGACGGGGCTCAGCAGCGCAGACACCGTCGGCTCACCGATCCAGCCGAGACCGAGCGAGGCCATGGTGATGCCGAGCTGGCAGCAGGCGAGATAGGATTCGATGTTCCCCATCATCGTCTGCAGCAGGCGCGCGCCGAAGCGGTTCTGCTCGACCATGGCCTTGACGCGGAAGCCGCGGCTCTTCACCAGCGCAAATTCCGCCGCCACGTAAAACGCGTTGGCGGCGAGCAGGAGGGCCGCAAGCAGCAGATTGATCGAGATCGAACTCATGTTTGCCTCGCGACCGCCCCGGCGTTCCTCGCCGTTTCGCGCGCGGCCGATCTGAACGGTCCCGTTATCACTGCGCGAGCTTCTCTTTCAGGAAGTCGCGCACCGGCGCCGGCTCGACGTCCTTTGCGATCACCGCGCGGCCCACGGCCTCCAGTAGGATGAAGGTGAGCTTGCCGCGCTTGACCTTCTTGTCCTGCGCCATCAGCGCCATCAGCGCGTCGGCATCGGCGAGCCCTTCCTGCGCAAAGCCGGCGATGTCCTGCAGGCGCGTCGGCAGGCCTGCCTCGATCAGGTGGCGCTCGATGCGCGCCGCCTCACGCTCGCCGATCATGCCGAGCTTCGCGGAGAACTGCGCTGCCAGCGTCATGCCGATGGCGACGCCCTCGCCGTGGAACAGGCGGTCGGAGAAGCCGGTCACAGCCTCCAGCGCGTGGCCGAAGGTGTGGCCGAGATTGAGCAGCGCGCGCTCGCCGGTCTCGCGCTCGTCGCGCGCGACGATTGCGGCCTTGGCCCGGCAGGAGGTCGCGATCGCATGCTCGCGGGCCGATCCGCCCCTCGAGATGTCGGCATGGTTCTTCTCCAGCCAGCTGAAGAAGGCCTCGTCGCCAAGCACGCCGTATTTGGCGACCTCGGCATAGCCGGCCCGGAACTGGCGCGGCGACAGCGTGTCGAGCACGGCGGTGTCGGCGATGACGAGCACCGGCTGGTGGAAGGCCCCGAGCAGATTCTTGCCCTGCGGCGAGTTGATGCCGGTCTTGCCGCCGACGCTGGAATCGACCTGCGCGAGAAGCGAGGTCGGCACCTGCACGAAATCGACGCCGCGGCGCAGGATCGCCGCGGCAAAGCCGGCGAGATCGCCGACCACGCCGCCGCCGAGCGCGATGACGAGATCGTTGCGCTCGATCTTCGCTGCGATCAGGGCCTCGCTGACCTTTTCGAGCCCGGCATAGGTTTTCGAGATCTCGCCTTCCTCGACGACGATGCGCGAGGTCGGAATACCGCTGGCTGCGAGCGACGCCTCAGTGGGCTCGAGCCAGTATTTCGCGACGGTGCGGTCGGTCACGATGGCCGTGCGCACGCCGGGACGCAGAGCGGCGACACGCTCGCCGAGCGAGGCCAGCACGCCGCGGCCGATGACGATGTCATAGGCGCGGTCACCGAGTGCGACGTCGACCTTGATGGGATCGGAATGTTTCAACGGCGCAGTCATCTTGACGCACTCGCAATGTCGGCAGGCGGTTGGGCTGGCTCTCCGCCGCAGAGACGGGCGTGCAGCGCCTCGATGCATTCCTCGACGATTCTGTCGTGCGGCACGTCGCGCGAGGCGATGGTGAGGTCGGCATTGGCATAGATCGGCTCGCGCTGGGCGAGAAGGCGCGTCACGGTTCCTTCGGGATCGGCGGTCTGAAGCAGCGGACGGTCGGCACGGCGCCGCACGCGGCGCATGATGACGTCATGGTCCGCCCTCAGCCAGATCGAGATGGCCTTCGCCGCGATGCGTGCGCGCGTCTCCTCGCGCATGAAAGCGCCGCCACCGGTCGCCAGCACGATCGGCCCGCCCTCGAGCAGCCGCGCGATCACACGGGCCTCGCCGTCGCGGAAATAGGGCTCGCCATGGGCCGCAAAGATCTCCGGGATGGTCATGCCGGCATGGGCCACCTCGATTTCGGTGTCGGCATCGATGAAGGGCAGCCTGAGCCGGGCCGCGAGGCGGCGGCCGATGGTGGATTTGCCCACCCCCATCATGCCGACGAGCACGATCGAGCGCGCCCCGAGCGCCGACAGGATGTCGGCCTCGGGCGAAGCAGGAAGCGGCAACGCGGCGTCGGACATCGTCTCGCTCGACTGGATCTCGCTCGAACTGCCGCCAGATGCGGCATGGCTTTGGCCACCTATACGACCCCATGGGGGCCCTCGCCAGAGGACTCTTGCCACGAAACGGCGAACATGTTGGATGATTTCATTGGTTAATTTGGCTGCCGCGCCCCGACCCGAGACCCCAGAACGATGCCGAGCCTGTTCCGCTTCCTGACGGTCGTCGCCGTGATCGGCGGCATCGTCTATGGCGTGGTCTTCGCGCTGGCGAACTTCGTCAACCCGAAGCCGCGGGAAATGACGGTGACGATCCCGCCGGACAAGTTTCTCAAGAAATAGGAGCTAGCCTCCCGGGCATGCCCGCCAAACCCTCAGACACCAGGCTCATCGGCCTGTTCCTCGACATGCTCGCCGCGGAACAGGGCGCCGGCCCCAACACGCTCGATGCCTACCGCCGTGACCTCAGCGATTTCTCGGAATTTCTGGGCCGCGTCGGCCATACATTCGTGGATGCCGAGACCCAGACGCTGCGCGACTACCTTGCCGATCTCGACACCCGCGGCTTCAAATCCACCAGTGTGGCCCGCCGGCTGTCCGCGATGCGGCACCTCTACCGTTTCCTGCTGAACGAGCGCATCCGCGGTGACGATCCCGCCGCGATCCTGTCAGGTCCGAAGCGCGGCCGCGGCCTGCCGAAAGTGTTGTCGATCGCCGACGTCGACCGCATGCTCCGCCGCGCCAGGGAATTGAGCGAGGCGGAAGATGCCTCGCGGTCGAAACGGCTGCGTGCCTTGCGGCTCTATTGCCTGCTCGAGGTGCTCTACGCCACGGGCCTGCGCGTCTCCGAGCTGGTGGCGCTGCCGCGCTCGGCGGCCAAGCGCGACGCCCGCATGATCGTGGTGCGCGGCAAGGGCAACAAGGAACGGCTGGTACCGCTCAACGACGCCTCGCGGCAGGCGATGGCGGACTATCTCGCCGCCACGGAAGCGGCAAAGGCCGACAGGAAGAACAGCGTGGCCGCGTCGAAATGGCTGTTCCCCTCGTTCGGCGAGAGCGGACATCTGACGCGCCAGCATTTTGCCCGCGACCTCAAGGAGCTCGCGGTTGCGTCCGGCTTGCAGGCCCGCCTGGTCTCCCCGCACGTGCTGCGCCACGCCTTTGCCAGCCATCTGCTGCACAACGGCGCGGACCTGCGCATCGTGCAGACCCTGCTCGGTCACACCGACATCTCGACCACCCAGATCTATACCCATGTGGTCGAGGAGCGGCTGAAGAGCTTGGTGCGCGACCTGCACCCGCTGGCGGAGAAGTAGTTGCTGCTGGTAGCCCGGATGGAGCGACGCGTAATCCGGGGCCGCCTCCTCGCGGCCAGACCTTCCCGGATTGCGCTGCGCTCCATCCGGGCTACGGGTAAAGGGTGAAACCGCCTTGACTTCGGCCACATCTCCGCGGAAAGAGCCGGGGTCTCACGGCTGATTTGGCCGACTGCACCAGCACACAAGCCAAACCATTGAAGACGCTACACTTCTTTCCGCCGCCCCAACTTGCTTCGCTTCTCGCGCCCCGTCCCCCTATATTGAGTTGATGCTAGACCAGATGCGCAGCTATCTCGACTTCGAAAAGCCCGTCGCCGAGCTCGACTCCAAGGTCGACGAATTGCGCGCGCTCGCCGCCACCGGCACCGACATCAGCGACGAGGTCGGGCGGATCGAGGACAAGGCGGCGCAGGCGCTGGCCGACCTCTATGCGAACCTGACGCCGTGGCAGAAGACGCTTGTGGCGCGGCATCCGCAGCGGCCGCATTTCAACGACTTCATCAAGGGCCTGATCACCGAATTCACCCCGCTCGCCGGCGACCGCAAGTTCGGCGAGGACGAGGCGCTGGTCGCCGGCTTCGGCCGCTTCCGCGGTGAGCCGATCTGCGTGATGGGCCAGGAAAAGGGCGATTCCACCGAGAGCCGCATCCGGCACAATTTCGGCATGGCGCGGCCGGAAGGGTATCGCAAATGCGTGCGGCTGATGGAGATGGCCGAGCGGTTCGGCCTGCCGGTGCTGTCGCTCGCCGATTCGGCCGGCGCCTATCCCGGCATCGGCGCCGAGGAGCGCGGCCAGGCGGAAGCCATCGCGCGCTCGACCGATGCGTGCCTGGCGCTGACCGTGCCCAACGTCGCGATCATCACCGGCGAGGGCATGTCGGGCGGCGCCATCGCCATCACCACCGCCAACAAGGTCCTGATGCTCGAGCACGCGATCTACAGCGTGATCTCGCCGGAGGCGGCGTCCTCGATCCTCTGGCGCGACGGCACCAAGGCGCAGGAAGCCGCCAACAACATGAAGATCACCGCCCAGGATATGCTCCGCTTCGGCGTGATCGACGCCATCCTGAAGGAGCCGGTCGGCGGCGCCCACCGCGACCCCGCCGCCATGATCGCCACCACGGGCGAGGCCATCGCCAAGGCGTTCGACGAGCTCCGGAACTTTGATGGGGATGCCATCCGCAAGCAGCGGCGGCAGAAATTCCTCGATATCGGCCGCAAACTGGGCTGATTCGCCTCGATTCCGCTCTCGTAGGGTGGGCAAAGCGAAGCGTGCCCACCAATCCCGGCTGTACGAACGGCTCGTGGGCACGGCGCTTCGCGCCTTTGCCCACCCTACCAGGCCTTTCGAGCAGCCCCCGGTAACCCCGCCTTAACCCTTTTTTTGCCCAAATCGGCGATCTGAGTCCCCTCGGCCCGAAAGCCCAAGTTCCGTCCCAAGTCGCGTCCATTTAGTCTTCGTTGACCATGCCACTGGGCCAACGCCCTCGTGATCCCCGCTCGGGTTGCGACCACATGACCCAGAGGTTAGAATTTTAATCAATGGCTTCAGGGCATAAGCGCTGGAGCGGGGTCTGACCGGGCCCGTCTCGGCGGGTCGGTTTACCGGTCGGATTGCGCTTCGGAATAATTGGGGTTCGCGCTTCGATGCCCGGCACGGTGTGGGGTCCATCTTGATTTCTCGTTCGCTTGCTCGCGCGCTCTTGGTTTCGGTTGCGCTGATGACGGCCGGCGGCCTGCTCGCCGGCTGCAACACCGATCAGGTCTCGCTTGCGACCAACGCCAAGGCCAATCAGCCGGTGCCGCCGAAGCTGATCGCCGCGATGGCCGAGAAGGACATGGACCTGCAATCGCCGATCCTGGTCCGCCTGTTCAAGCAGGAGGCCGAGCTCGAGGTCTGGAAGCAGACCCGCTCGGGCCAGTTCGCGCTGCTCAAGACCTATCCGATCTGCCGCTGGTCGGGCGATCTCGGCCCCAAGGTGCGCGAAGGCGACCGCCAGGCGCCGGAGGGATTCTACTCGATCAATCCGAGCCAGATGAATCCGCAATCGTCCTATTACCTCTCGTTCAACACCGGCTACCCGAACGCGTTCGACAAGGCGCTGGGCCGCACCGGCTCGCAGCTGATGGTGCACGGCGACTGTTCGTCGCGCGGCTGCTACGCGATGACGGACGAGCAGATCGCGGAGATCTATTCGCTCGGCCGCGAGTCCTTCTTCGGCGGCCAGAAGGCGTTCCAGCTGCAGGCCTATCCGTTCAAGATGACGCCGGTGAACATGGCCAGGCACCGGAACAATCCGAACATGCCGTTCTGGAAGATGATCAAGGAAGGCTATGATCATTTCGAGGTGACGCGGCAGGAGCCGAAGGTCGATTTCTGCGAGAAGAGATACGTGTTCGACGCCGCCAAGCCTGCGGACGCCAAGCGCGATCTGGTGTTCGACGCCTCCGCCAGATGTCCGGCCTATGTGATCCCCGAAGAGATCGCCAGCGCGGTCCGCGAGAAGCAGGCCAAGGACGAGACGGAATATGCAAGGCTCGTCGCCAAGGGCACGCCGGTGGCGCGGATGAACACCGGCATTGACGGCGGCATGCACAAGGTGTTCGCCGCCAAAATTCCGGAAGGCTCGACCGGCCTGTCCGAGAGTGCCGAAGGCACCACGCTGCAGATGCTGGCCATGGCGAAGGCGCCGGGCACGATCCCCGGCCACGTCAACCCGCCCAAGCCGAACCTCGATGCGGTGGCAAGTGCGCCGGCGCCGCGGGAAGAGCCGGTGGTCGCCGTCAGCGCGCCTGCCGCGAGCACCCGCGTTGCCGCGGCGTCGCCCGCTGCGAAATCTGAAAGCGGCGGCTTCTTCTCCAATCTCGGCCGCAAGATGGGGCTCGGCACCGCCGACACCACCGCGACCGCGACCGCGACGCCTGCGCCGCAAGCCACCGCGTCCGTGGCCCCGGGCGCCCAGACGTCCACGACGCCGGCCACGGCCGCCTCGCGACTCAAGGCCGCCGTGACCCGCTTCGTGCCGGGGCATGACAGGTCCAAGGAGGCGGCGAAGGATACGCCGAAGCCGGCCGTCGCAGCCGCCAAGCCGGCCGAGCCGCCGAAGCCCGACACCCGCCTCGCCGCGACGCGTCCGGCGCTGAAGCCATCGGTGAGCGAAGGCGCGGGCGACAGCACCCCGATGATATCCGGCGCCGCGCCGGTGGTGCAGTCGAACTCGTTCGACAGCCGATTCTCGGCGGTGAAGTAGGCTAGCGCCCGAGCGCGCAATTATCGCTCTTTCCTCCGCACCGCACGGTAGGGACTGTGAATCGTGAACGCGTCGGGCACTATGCCGCTTTCGATCCGCTTCCATGTCACCTGTGCAGCAATGGGAAAGTTCTCGCGTGCCCGCGGCGAGAAGGTGCCGATCGCGGTGGTACCGCGGCCGTTGCGCAAATAGTCGAGAAAAATGCGGCCGCTGCGCCTGGCCTGGGCCGCGAGGACGTAGCGGTCCGGCCGACGCAATGCGAAATCGGCCACGAGACTGCGCGCCACGCGATGCGCCTGATCGTGCAGCATTGCCACCTCAAGCGGCGCCGTCAGATGAATGCCCTGGCCACCGGTCAGCTTGGGCCAAGTCGCAAACCCCTCACGGCTCATTAGCGCGCGAAGTTCCAGGGCGGTCTCGATCACAGCATCCCATTCGACGCCCTCGCCGGGATCAAGGTCGATCACGATGCGATCGGCGTGCTCGAAATCCTCAACAGTCGAATTCCAGGGATGCAATTCGACTGCGCCGATCTCGACGAGTCCCAGGAAACCGTCAAGGCTGTCCACCCAAAGCCGCGTGCCTTCGCCGCCTTCGCGCTTTCGGATGCGTAGCTGGTGCACCGCTTGCGGAATGTCCTTCGGCAGCGGCCCCTTGTGATAGAACGTCGTGCCGTGCACGTGCCGCACCAGCTTGAGCGGTCGATGTCCTAGATGCAGCAGCGCCTTCTTCCAGACGCGCTTCCAGTAACGCGCGAGCTCTTCCTTGGACGGCACGATCGCATCGGGCAGCAGCTGCAGGATATTCTCTTTGGGAACGCCGAGCTTCGGCCGTCTGACCGATGAAGGCACCAACCGGGGCGCCCTGACCTTCCGCGGCGCAAGATCGTCGCGCAGGCCCTTGAATACGGCTTCACGCAGCAGGCCATCGTCGGTCAGGGCGCCATATTCCACCTCGGCATTCACCACGGGCTCAACCCACGTAGCCTTGGGCTTCTTTACCGGCAGATCGAGCGGAGAATCGCGCCGGATCAGTGGGTCAAGCCGTTCACGCAATTCACGCGCGGTCGCCTCGGTGTATCCGGTGCGGACCTTGCCGGCATAAAGCAGGCGCTCATCCTCGTGACGCCCGACATAAAGTGAAGCCACCTTGCGCGGGCGCGCGCCCAGCTTTTCGACGAATGCCACGATCGGAAACGTCTCGCTCTTCTTGCATTTCAGCTTGAGCCAGGTTTCCTGCCGTCCGGAGCGATAAGGTGCGTCGGCGCGCTTGGCCAGCAGCCCTTCAAGGCCAAGCTTGCAAGCATGTCGAAGGATTTGCTCGCCGTCGGCTTCGACGTGCTCGACGTAGATGAAAGTCTCGGGCGCTTCTTTCAGAAGCCGCCGCAGCAGCTGCTTGCGCTCGACAAAGGCGACGGCGCGCAAATCGTATCCGTCAAGGTACAACAGATCGAACGCGTGATAGCGAATGCGGCGGCTCTGCCTGGCGCCGAGCTCGCGCCGCAGCTGCTGGAAATCCGGCAGGCCATTACTGCCGTAGACGACGGCCTCGCCATCAATGATCGCACTCCCGGCTCTGAGCTTTCGCGCGCCGGCTGCAATCGACGAGAACTGCCCGGTCCAATCGTATCCGGCGCGCGAATAGACCGTCGCCGCGCCCGCCTGCAGGTGAAGTTGCGCGCGATAGCCGTCGGCTTTTATCTCGAACATCCAGCCGCTGCCTTGCGGCGGGTTCTCGCGTAGCGTGGGATCGCATGGCACGATGTATGATGGAATCGGAATCTTCCGCGCGCCGGCTAGGCGCGATAGTCCCGACTGACGCAACGCAACGGCACACATGCGGGATTCAACGCGGCCCGACAGATTCGTTCCGATCTGAAATAAAATCGATGGAATGCCGCGAAGCTCTTGAACAACCCGAATATTTCGCAGTGCGAGGGGCGCCGCGCGCTAAGGCGCCAGATACCGCATCAGCTCCGGACTGCCTTTCACCTCGCCGGCGTCGCCCTGCAGCGCGACGCGGCCGCGGTCGAGCACATAGGCGTAGTCGGCGACTCGCAAAGCGAGGTCGAGGTGCTGCTCGACGATGATGACGGCGATGCTCTTGGCAAGCTCGATCAGGCGCTCGGTGATCTCCTCGATGACGCCGATCCAGACGCCCTCGGTGGGCTCATCCAGCAGCAGCAGTTTTGGATCCCCGAGCATGGCGCGGCCGATCGCGAGCATCTTGCGCTCGCCGCCGGAAAGCGTGCCGGCGGGCTGGTCGAGGCGCTGGCCGAGCTTTGGGAAGATCGCCAGCACGCGGTCGATGGCGGAGGAATCCTTCTTAGCCAGCGAGCCGACGGCGAGATTGTCGCGCACCGACAGGCGCGCGAACACCGAATGCTCCTGCGGCACGTAGCCGATGCCGGCGCGGACGCGCTCCTGGGTGGCGCGGCGACTGATGTCGCGGCCGTCGAAGGCGACCTCGCCCTTCCATGCCGGCAGCTCGCCGACGATGGTCTTCATCAGCGTGGTCTTGCCGGCGCCGTTGCGGCCGAGCACGGCAACACCGCCGCGCCAGGGAATGCCGAGGCTGACGTCGAACAGGACCTGGCTGCGGCCGTAGCCGGCATCGAGATGCTTGATGTCCAAAAATTCAGGCACGGCGCAGATAGATCTCCTGGACGGATGTGTTGGCCTGGATCTCGGACACCGTGCCTGTTGCCAGCACCTTGCCCTGGTCGAGCACGGTGAGGCGATCGCAGATGTCGCGAATGAAATCGAGGTCGTGCTCGACGATGACCAGCGAGCAATGTTTTTTGATCGGCTGCAGCAGCTCGCCGGTGACGCGGCGCTCTTCCAGGCTCATGCCGCCGGTGGGCTCGTCGAGCAATAGGAGCTTCGGCTTGCCGGCGAGCGCCATCGCGATCTCCAGCCATTGCTGCTGGCCGTGCGACAGCGCAGCGGCCGCATCGAAGGCGCGGTCGGCGAGACGGAACTGCGTCAGCATGGACATGACCTGGTCGTGCAACGCACCGCGCGTGCGCGAGAACACGAGGTCGAACAGCGAGGACTGCGCCTGCAGCGCGAGCAGGATGTTGTCGTAGAGCGTGAGCGACGGCAGCACGGATGTGATCTGGAATTTCAGGCTCATGCCGGCGCGCGCACGTTCGGTCGGCGTGAACGCGGTGATGTCGGTGTTGACGAAGGAGACCTTGCCTTGGGTCGGCACTTCGGCGCCGGCGATGCACTTCATCAGCGTGCTCTTGCCCGAGCCGTTCGGGCCAATCAGGCCGTGAAACTCATTCTCGCCGACCGTGAGGGCTGCGCCGTCGAGCGCGGTGAGCTTGCCGAAGACCTTCTTGATGCCGGCCGCTTCAAGGAGCATTGCGCCTCTCCTTTTGCTTGGCGCCAAAGCTGCCGACGCGTTCGCGCTCGCCGAGCACAAAACTGATCAGGCCGAGCGGCCGGAACAAGATCACGAGCAGGAGCAGGAGGCCGAGGATGATCGGCCAGATCTCGCGGTAATTGTCCGAGAGCCAGAAGCTGACGCCCTCGACGATGACAGCGCCGACGACGGCACCGATCAGCGTGCCGGAGCCGCCGAACAGCACATAGAGCACGACCTGGGTCGAAACCACGACGCCCACCATGTTGGGCCAGACGAAGCCTTCGTGGAAGGCATAGAGGCTGCCGGCGAGGCCTGCGACGGCGCCGCCGATGGTGAAGATGATGGCTTTGAGATGCTGCGCCTTGTAGCCGAAGAAGGCGATGCGCTGCTCGTTCTCGCGCAGGCCTGCGAGCGCAAGGCCGAATTGCGAGCGCACCAGGAAGCGGCAGAGCAGATAGACCACGACGAGGATGCCGAGCACGAGATAATAGAACGCTGGGCCTTCCGTGAAGTCGTATGACCCAAGCGACATCGGCGCGATCGAGGGGATGCCGTTCTGGCCGCCGAGATAGTACCAGCCGCGCGCGAGCCGATCGGCGGCGTAGGAGCCGGTCAGCGTGCCGAGCGAGACGAAGATCACGCTGGAGGGATGCCGTCCCAGCAGCAGGAAGCCGCCGAGCAGCAGCGCGAAGGTGAGGCCGATCAGCGTGCCTGCCGGCAACACCAGGAAGATGTTGGTGATGTCGAGGTCGCGCGCGAGCAGGGCGACGCCGTAACCGGCCGAGCCGAAGAACAGCGCCTGGCCGAAGCTCATGATGCCGGCATAGCCCCAGACCAGGTCGAAGGACAGCGCAAACAGCGCGAGGATGATCACGCGCGTCGCGAAGACCGTGAGATAGTCCTGCAGCACCAGCGGCGCGAGTAGCGCCGCGAGGAGCACGAGGCCCTCGATGACAGGCAGGATTTTTCGTCTTGCCTTGACCTCGTCATTGGCCCGTTTCGCCGCTGCGCCCTCAGCCATCGCACCGTCCACTTCGTCGTCCGCGTCGGCGACGATGGCCTCTCTTACCACACTCATCGACTTCAGCATTTCGAGTTCAACATCGTCAGAGGCAGCCGTGTCAATCACGGCGGGGTTCACCTCTCCCCAAGAGGGGAGAGGCGAAGAATCAGCATTCCTTGGGATCGACGAGGCCGCTGCTGCGCGCGACGATCTCGTAGTTTCCGCCCTTGGCGACCGCGGTGTACATCTTCATCTTGCAGTGCCGCTTGCCCGGCACCATCTCGGCGGGCCCGCCCGGACCTTCGGCGATCTTGGCGTGGTCGAGTGCGGCAGCAACCGATTCGCGGTCGATCTTGCCGGCTTCCTTGACCGCGGCTTCCCACAGCTTGAGGCCGCGGTAGGTGCCGGTGGCGGCACTGCCGGCGGCGAACAGGAAATTACCCGGAAAGTCCTTCTCGTACGCCGCCTGGATCTTGGCGTCGAACGGGTTCTCCTTGGTCAGCACCTTGAAATAGTCGAGGCAGCTGGCGAGCCCCTCGATTTCGGCGGCCTGGTTGATGTTGAGCGTGTTCTCGTCATAGTACACGCAGGCGAGGCGCCCGCCGTTCTTGAGGAAGCCGGCTTCATAGAGCTGCTTGAAGAACGGACCGACGCCGGGCGGGATCACGGTGTTGAAGACGACGTCGACCTTGTTGGAGATGATGCGGTTGACGGTTGCGGAGAAGTCGACCTGGTCGAGCGGGTAATATTCCTCGAACACGACCTCGCCACCGTTGGATTCAATCACCTTGCGCGCGTAGACGTTGAGCGTGTGCGGCCAGACATAGTTGGCGCTCGGCAGCGCGAACTTCTTGCCGCCGTTCTTGATCAGCCAGGGGATGAACTCGTCGCATTGCTGCGCCGGAGTCGGGCCGGTGCAGAACAGATAGGGCGTGCACTCCTTGCCCTCGTAGAGCTGCGGATAGATGTAGAGCGTCTTGCCGCGCGCCACGATCGGGTCCTTGATCGCATTGCGCATCGAGGAGGTGATGCCGCCGAGCACCATGTCGACCTTGTCGCGCTGGATCAGCTTGCGCACGTTGCCGACGGCGACCGATTCGTTGGACGCGGTATCCTCGATGTAGAGCTCGAGCGGGCGGCCGAGCAGGCCGCCGGCCGCGTTGATCTCCTTGATCACCATTTTCGCAACGTTGGCGTCGGCGTTGCCGGCATAGGCGATCGGGCCGGTGAGATCGGTGGCGATGCCGACCTTGATCGGCGCCTCGGCCGCATTGGCCCAGGGCGCCGGGATCACCCAGCTGCCGACGCCGGTTGCGACCGCGCCGGAGGCGAAAGCGAAATTGGACAGGAAGCGGCGTCGCGTGAGCTGAGTACGATCGAGCATGTGATTAAACCCCTTTTCCAGCGATGAGACCTTGCGGACGGAATTTGATGAAGACGATGGCGAACACGAAGACGAGCACGTCGGCAACGACGGGCGCCATCACCCAAGGCAGCGCCGCGCTGAGCGTGCCGATGACGCCGGCGCCTGCGACCGGGCCGATGAAGGAGCCGACCCCGCCGACCATGACCGCGACGAAACCCTGGATCAGAAAGCGCAGGCCGAGATCGGCAAACAGGCTGAACACCGGCACGATCAGCGCGCCGGCAAGGCCCGCCAGTGCTGCACCGAACGCAAAAGTGGCGCCGTAGATCAGCGGCGTCGAAATGCCCGACGCACGCGCCAGCGACGGGTTCTCCAGCGTCGCCCGCACGCGCAGGCCGAAGCTCGTGCGCGACAGCAAGAGATAGCAGAGGCCCATCACCAGCACCGTGATGACGATGATGGTGAAGCGCCAAGCCGAGATGTGCATCGCGCCGATGTCGATCGAGCCGCCGATCGGCTCGGGCACGGTGAGATAGAAGCCGCCGATCAGGCCGCGAACGGCCTCGCGGATGATGAGGCCGAGCGCATAGGTGCCGAGCATGGCGACGATCGGCGCGGCATAGAATCGCCGGATAATCAGCGCTTCCAGCACGAAGCCGAGCGCACCGACCACGAAAGGCGCTGCAACCATGCCTGCCCAGATCGGCAGGCCCTTGGCATAAGCGAGATAGGTGATGTAGGCGCCGAGCAGGACGAACTCGCCTTGCGCGAAGTTGAAGATGCCCATCATGCTCGCGATGATCCCGAGCCCCAGCACGATCAGGACGATGATCGCGCCGAAGCTCAGGATCTCGAACGCCGCGACGAACGCGTTAGCCATGCGTTGCGTTTCCGCCGAGTTGAAGCAAAGGTTTCCTCACATCTTCTTCCAGTCGCCGATCTGCTCGAAGGCATGGGCGGCGCGGTAGATCGTGGATTCCTCGAACATGCGGCCGACCAGCATCAGGCCGACGGGCAGGCCGTCGACCATGCCGCAGGGCAGCGACATCGCCGGATGGTGGGTGATGTCGAACGGCGCGGTGTTGGAGATCATCTCGAGCGCGCGGGCGACATAGTCCTCGCGGCTGGCATTGGGCTCCGGCAGCTTGGTCGCCTTCATCGGCGTCGTCGGCATCAGGAGCAGATCGTAATCCCCAAACGCCTTGTCGTAGGCCGCGGTCAGCCGGCGCGAGATGTTGAGGGCCTTGCCGTAGAAGCGCGGGCCGAAATTGTTGTTGATGTAGGTGCCGAGCATCATGAACAGCTTCGTGGTCTCGGACAGCGAGTCGGCCTGCCGACGCCAGCCGCGATGGAAATCCATCAGCGAGGTCGAATAGAGATCGCCGCGGCTGAGGCCGTAGCCGTCGCCGAACATCATGGTCTGGGTCAGGCCTTCCGTGCCGATCGGCGTCCAGATCGCCCCGCCCATCAGGTGCATCGGGATCGAGACGGTCTCGACCGTGGCGCCGAGATCCCTAAAGCGCTTTGCGGCTTCGCGCACGCTTTCGTTCACGGCGGACTCGGCGGTCGGCTGCTCGAAGCCTTCCTTGACGATGCCGATCTTCATGCCCTTGACGCCCTGGCCTAGCGCCTTGGTGTATTCCTCGACCTTCGGAGCCTTGATGCGCGGATCGTAGCCGTCGTCCCCGGCGAGCACCTCGAGCAGCAGCGCATTGTCTTCGACCGTTGCCGTCATCGGACCGGTGTGATCGACATAGATCTCGATCGGCATGATGCCGGTGTAGGGGACGAGGCCCCAGGTCGGCTTCATGCCGTAGATGCCGCAGAACGACGACGGCATGCGGATCGAGCCGCCCTGGTCGCCGCCAATGGCCATGTCGACCTCGCCAAGCGCGACCACGACGCCCGATCCCGACGACGAGCCGCCGGCCGAGTAGCCCATCTTGTGCGGATTATGCACCGGCCCGTAGGAGCCGGTGTGGCTGCCGCCGGACAGGCAGAAATGCTCGCAATGCACCTTGCCCTTGATCTCGGCGCCGGCATCCAGCATGCGCGTGACGATGGTGGCGTCGAAATCGGGCACATAGCCTTCCAAGGTCGACGAGCCGTTGGTCATGGGCACGCCGGCCAGCATGATGTTGTCCTTCAGCGCGATGGTCTTGCCCTTGAGCTTGCCGCTGGCGGCGCCCTTCACTGTCGACTTGCGATACCAGGCATTGCGCGGGTTCTCCTCCGCCGAGGGCCGATAGCCCGGCGTGCGCGGATATTTCACTTCGGGCAATTCGTCCGGCATCGCGGCAACGAGATTGTAGGCTTCGATCGAGCCCTGCATGAGACCGCGGAACGAGGCGACGTCGTCATCGGTGAGCGAAAGACCGCATTGCTCGGCGACACTGCGAAGTTGGGCTGGCGTGGGAAGGGCAACTGTCACGGCGCTCTCCTTGAAGTTCTTTGCAACGTTGCGCGTGGCCGCCCCGGCGCGACGCACGCACCCGCGGCCTCGCCGAAACATTCAAAACGGAAATATTTTCCTTTTCAAGTATTATTTTGCAAATGCGCCGGCCGGTCTAGCCGCGAGGCGGTCAGAGCGGCTTGATCAGCTTGAAATCGAGACCGTCGGCCTCGGCGAGATGCATCGGCATCCGCACGTGCCCGTTGCAGACGGTAACCCGACCGCGGGCGCCGCTGTAGACGATGTTGCGGCCGGCCGCGAGCAGCGGCCGCATCGCCAGCGAACCAGCCTTGTTTGCAACGGCTTCGAGGAAGCGCAGGCCTTCGTAACTCGATTGCCCCACCGAGCCGATCGGCGGCGCATTCGGCCCGAACATCGCGTGATAACGGCTCTGGAAGTCGTCATTGGCGCGCGCGCCGGTGCCGGTGAAGTAGCCGGAAGCGCAGAACATGTTCTCGCTGTTGTCGGCGCCGATGCCGAGTAGCACGGTATCGTCCATCGCGCCCGCGAGCCGCAGCGTCGTGGCGCCTAGCCCACATTCGCCGAAGGCCCGGTTGAAGGTGATGCTGTCGGTACCGATCAGCGAGATCAACACGACATCGGGCTTGGCGGCGCGGATCCGCGCCAGATGCGGCCCGTGATTGTCTTCGCCGAGCGGGACGAACTCTTCGCCGACGACGCGGCCGCCGGTTTCCTTGATGTAGTTCTTCACCGCGCGATGCGATTGCCAGGGCCAAACGTAGTCGCTGCCGATCAGGTACCAGCGTTTGGCCTTCTTGACGTCCGCGAGCCAATGGATGGCGGGGCGGCTCTGCCAGCGCGGCGTCTCGCCGATCGCCATCACGCCGGGCGTGCGCTCGCCGCCCTCGTAGACCGGCGTGTAGATATAGGGAATGCGGTGGCGTGTGGTGACGTCGCGGAGGCCCACGCGAACCGCGCTGGTGTGCAATCCGACGATCAGATCGACCTCGTCGAATGCGATTGCCTGCTCGGCGCGGTCCAGAACCTCATCCAGCGGCCCGCCGGCATCGTAGATCGACAGCTCGAGCTCGCGGCCGAGAATGCCGCCGCGCTTGTTGATCTCGGCGACGGCAAGCTGCGCGCTGTTCGTGGCACACGGGCCCCACACGCCAGGCGAGCCGGTGCAGCAGATGAAGCCGCCGACGCGCAGCTTGTTGACGCCGCGGCGCTTGAACAAGGCGTCACCGTGCGGCGACAAGGCACCGCCAGCTGCCGAAGACGACAGATTCCTGAACAGCAAGGACGGCGGTAACGCCGAGCCGCCGTGAGCCGGGAAGTTCACCGTCGCGCGCACGCCAACTCCTGTCTGAGACCAGACCTGAAAGCACATTGAGCAGGCGGCCGCGGCTTCCGCCCTTTTGTTGGGCAATGATCTTATTTTGAAAATATTGAATATTCAAGAATTGAAGTGCATATAGATGCAGCATCGATTGCAAGACATTCACTCATTTGGGTCAAGGCGAAGTCTCAGCCGTGGCAAAACCGCCGAAACAAAATTCCCCGATCACCGAACACCTCGCTTACCTGCTCGCGCAAGCCAACCGGGAAATCAACCGGCAGCTCGAATTGAGGTTGAGCAAGGAGGGCGTGCCGGTCGAGCAATGGCGCATCCTGAAAGTGCTGTCGGACGGCGAGGGCCATTCGATGGGCGAGCTCGCGGACGCCGTGCTGCTCAACCATCCGACGCTCACGAAGATGATCGACCGCATGGTCTCCGACACGCTGGTCTACCGCGTGCAGGACCCGAACGACCGCCGCAAGGTGCTGATGTTCATCTCCGACCGCGGCAAGGTGCTGTGCAAGAAGCTCAACTCGCTCGCGGTCGACCAGGAGGAGCACATCCTGGAGAGCTACGGCGACAAGTCGACGAGCGAGCTCAAGCGGCTGCTGGAGAGCTTGATCGACAGCTCGAATTAGACCTCGTGAAGTGGAGCGTGGCGCCTTGCGAAGCGCACACACACATCTGCCGTTTCAATGCATAGCCAGAGGAAAGCACTCGCGCATCATCGCCAGCACGAGAGGCGATAGCGTTGGCCATTCCATGTCGTCCAGCCCACGGCCTTGTTGCTGACCGGCTTGGCTAGATACCATTTGTTGCCGTCGGCATGGTTGAAGTACACGCCGCCCTGGGTTCCGGTGCGTGGATTTGTCAACTTCACCCATCGCGAGCCATTATCTGAGAAGCGGCCTGACCAGCGTGCTCCCGAAGTGCTGGTGCAAGTGTTGCCGTTGCAGGTTGTCTGACTGTCATCGACGGCGGCCCATTTCATCCGGGCGGGGCGGCCGTCGATGTTGCACGACCATGTTCCGCCCCACCATCCGCCCACTTGGCTCGCAGGGGCGGAACCGCAGGCGTAAAAACTCAGGGCAAGGACACAAAAGGCGGTTGGCAGCGCGCGTTTGGACATTGTCTGGCTCCCAATTTTCAGGCCACGTCTCGTGATTCAATCAAACCACGGATTGAGCTCTGTAGCGGTGATCCAGATCACAATGAGCAGTGGTAAAAAATTGGATGGTCTACCCGAGGGCGTTCGCCGAGACGCGATGCCGCGCTTTGACCATTGGCTCTCCGGGCGAAGAGTTCTTCAGCGACGCAGCCGCGCGAGCGAGTGGCCGCCGACCATCTGCAGAAGCAGCAGCACTCCGGAGTGATCACAGGAACAGGCGGTGAGGCGGGTTGCCAGCTGGCTGAAGCGTGCTCAGCCGCGCGTGACGGATAAAGGACCGTCTGACTACTGTGCGCCAGCCATCCTCAATGGCGTGCGCCTACCATTCGTGATGCAACGGAAGACCAGCAGGCATCATATGGATCGAAAGCATTCGACGCCTGGCGAACTCGTGGGCAAAGACAACACCGCGAGTTCGCCGGGTTTTGAGGTCATCGATCAAGCATACCGCCCGTGGCAGTGCTTGTACTTCTTGCCGGAGCCGCACGGGCAGTCCTCGTTGCGGCCGACCTTGCCCCAGCTGGTCGGGTTCTTCGGGTCGCGCATCGACGCATCCGTGGCCTGGGCGCCCAGGGTGACGCTGGCGAGCGCCATCTCGTCCTCGCCGGTGTTCGGATCGAACTTGTGCGCTTCCATCGGCGGCAGCACCGGGGCTTCCTGCTCCGGCGGAACGATCTCGACGCGCATCAGCTGCGCCGTGACGGCCTCGCGCAGGTGAGCGCTCATCTCCTGGAAGAGATTGAAGGCTTCGGTCTTGTACTCCTGCAGGGGATCGCGCTGGCCGTAGCCGCGCAGACCGATGACCTGGCGCAGATGGTCGAGCATGATCAGGTGCTCGCGCCAGAGATGGTCGAGCGTCTGCAAGAGGATGGTCTTCTCGACGTAACGCATCACGTCGGGACCCCATTGCGCGACCTTGGCCGCCATGTGTTCGTCGGCCTTGGTCTCGATGCGAGTCAGCAGCTCCTCGTCGGCGATGCCCTCTTCCTTGGCCCATTCGTCGACCGGCAGGTCGAGATCGAGCACGCGCTTCAATTCGTCCTTGAGCCCGGCGACGTCCCACTGCTCGGCATAGGCATGCTCGGGCACGTGCTTGGCGACGAGGTCGTCGATGAAGGCGTGGCGCATGTCGGCGACGGTCTCGGCGACGCTCTCGTCCTTCATCAGCTCGACGCGCTGGTCGAAGATCACCTTGCGCTGGTCGTTCTGGACGTTGTCGAACTTGAGCAGGTTCTTGCGGATGTCGAAGTTGCGCGCCTCGACCTTCTGCTGCGCCTTCTCCAGCGCCTTGTTGATCCAGGGATGGATGATGGCCTCGCCCTCTTGCAGGCCGAGACGCTGCAGCATGCTGTCGAGACGGTCCGAGCCGAAGATGCGCATCAGGTCGTCTTCCAGCGACAGGAAGAACTTCGAGCGGCCGGGATCGCCCTGACGGCCGGAACGGCCGCGCAGCTG
Organism: Bradyrhizobium sp. BRP23; assembly: GCF_020194135.1. NCBI lineage: Bacteria > Pseudomonadati > Pseudomonadota > Alphaproteobacteria > Hyphomicrobiales > Nitrobacteraceae > Bradyrhizobium > Bradyrhizobium sp. BRP23. Next base: position 25,026 of record NZ_JADYVW010000018.1, read on the forward strand.
GTTGTCGATGCGGCGGGATTCGTGGCGCTCGGAGCCGATGATGTAGAGGCCGCCGGGCTTCTTCACGGTCTTGGCAGGCTTGCTTCCCTTGGCCGGCTCGACCTCGACGGTCTCCTCGGCCTTCAGCACGATGTCGCGGAAGTGCTCGATATCGGCCTTGATCTGCTCGATCTTCTTGGCCTTCTCGGCCTCGTCGGTGATATCAGCAGTCTCCTGCTGGATGCGCATCTCCAGCGAGCCGCCGAGCTTGATGTCGGTGCCGCGGCCGGCCATGTTAGTGGCGATCGTGATCGCGCCCGGCACGCCGGCTTCGGCGACGATGTAGGCTTCCTGCTCGTGGAAGCGCGCGTTCAGCACCGCGAACAGTTTCGCCGGCTTGCCGGCGCGGGCGGCGGCATAGAGCTTGTCGAGCGCGCCCTCCTTGCCGAAATCGATCTGCTTGTAGCCGTTCTTCTTGAGGAATTCGGCGAGCACCTCCGACTTCTCGATCGAGGCGGTACCGACCAGCACCGGCTGCAGGCGCGCATTGGCGCGCTCGATCTCGGCGAGGATGGCCTGATATTTTTCCTTCTGGGTCCGATAGACCTCGTCGTCCTCGTCGAGGCGCGCGATCGACAGATTGGTCGGGATCTCCACGACCTCGAGCTTGTAGATGTCGAACAATTCGTCCGCTTCGGTCGCGGCGGTGCCGGTCATGCCCGCCAGCTTCTCGTACATGCGGAAGTAGTTCTGGAAGGTGATCGAGGCCAGCGTCTGGTTCTCGGGCTGGACCTGGACGTGCTCCTTGGCTTCCAGCGCCTGATGCAGGCCTTCCGAATAGCGGCGGCCCGGCATCATGCGGCCGGTGAACTCGTCGATGATGACGACTTCGCCGTCGCGGACGATGTAGTCCTTGTCGCGCGTGAACAGCGTGTGAGCGCGAAGGGCCTGGTTGATGTGGTGCACGACGGAGACGTTCTCGACGTCGTAGAGCGACTCGCCCTTGAGCTGGCCGGCATCGCGCAGCAGCGTCTCGATCTTCTCCATGCCGCCTTCGGTCAGCGTCACCGTGCGCTGCTTCTCGTCGACCTCGTAGTCGGTCTTGTCGAGCCTCGGCAGGAAGCCGTCGATGGTGTTGTAGAAGTCGGAGCGGTCGTCGAGCGGGCCGGAGATGATCAGCGGCGTGCGCGCTTCGTCGATCAGAATGGAGTCGACCTCGTCGACGATGGCGAAGAAGTGCGGCCGCTGGACCATGTCCTCGAGCCGGTACTTCATGTTGTCGCGGAGATAGTCGAAGCCGTATTCGTTGTTGGTGCCGTAGGTGATGTCGCAGGCATAGGCCGCCTTGCGCTCGGCATCGTCGAGGCCGTGCACGATCACGCCGGTGGTCATGCCGAGGAAGCCGTAGATCTGGCCCATCCAGCCGGAGTCGCGGCGGGCGAGGTAGTCGTTGACCGTGACGACGTGGACGCCTTTGCCGGCGAGCGCGTTCAGATACACCGCAAGCGTCGCGACCAGCGTCTTGCCTTCGCCGGTCTTCATCTCGGCGATGTCGCCCTCGTGCAGCACCATGCCGCCGATCAGCTGGACGTCGAAATGGCGCTGGCCGAGCGTGCGCTTGGCGGCCTCGCGCACGGTGGCGAAGGCCGGGACGAGGAGATCGTCCAGCGTCTTGCCGTTCGCGAGCTGCTGCTTGAATTCCGCGGTGCGGGCCTTGAGCGCCTCGTCGGAGAGCTTCGAGACCTCGGGCTCCAGCGCATTGATCGCGTTGACGCGGGACTGATATCCCTTCACCCGCCGGTCGTTGGCGGAGCCGAAAAACTTGCGGGCGAGCGCGCCGATCATGCCAGGTTCCTGTGTTCGCGATTCAACCGCGTTGGGCCTAAGAAGTTGTCACCCGCCCGCCTATCAACTCACCGTGACGCTTCGCGGCATCAGAGCCCGGACTGCGGGGGACATCCGCCATATGGGTGGGAATTGGGCAAGTCTGGGTTCAACGGCCAAAAACGCAGCAAAATAAACGCCATCGCCATGGTCGCGACCGCGCAGAGATATGGCCCGGTCGGGGCCTTGTCAACGGCGGGCGCAGTGCGGCTAATTCATCATTTTGACAGACTTTTCGCGTTGCCAAGCCCCCCTGATTGGGCGAGTGTCCGCCCCGCTCGAGCAGCCCCCTGCTTCAACATAAGGATTTTCCATGACCACCTCGTTCCCGGCAACCCAGCGCTTCCGCTCCGCGTCCGCCCTGGCTGGCAGCCTCGCTCTGGCGCTGTCCCTGGCGTTTGCGGGCCCGCTCCGGGCCGCCGATGATCCGGTGCTGGCGAAGGTCAATGGCGCGGAAATCAAGAAGAGCGACGTCACCATGGCCGAGGAGGAACTCGGGCCGAGCCTCGCCCAGATGGACCCAGCGACCAAGGACGAGAACGTCCTGTCGTTCCTGATCGACATGAAGATCGTCAGCAAGGCTGCCGAAGACAGGAAAATCGCCGACGGCGAGGAGTTCAAGAAGCGCCTGGCCTTCGCCCGCAACCGGCTTCTGATGGACAGCCTGCTCGCCAGCGAGGGCAAGGCCGCCACCACGCCGGACGCCATGAAGAAGGTCTATGAGGAGGCCGCCAAGCAGATCACCGGCGAGCAGGAGGTGCGCGCCCGCCACATCCTGGTCGAAACCGAGGACGAGGCCAAGGCGGTGAAGGCCGAGCTCGGGAAGGGGGCCGATTTCGCCGAGCTCGCCAAGAAGAAGTCCAAGGACCCCGGCTCCGCCGATGGCGGCGACCTCGGCTTCTTCACCAAGGAGCAGATGGTGCCGGAATTCTCGGCCGTGGCCTTCTCGCTGGAGCCCGGCAAGATCTCCGACCCCGTGAAGTCGCAGTTCGGCTGGCACATCATCAAGGTCGAGGAAAAGCGCAACCGCAAGGCGCCCGATTTCGAGCAGGTCAAGGCCCAGATCGAGCAGTACGTGACCCGCAAGGCCCAGGCCGAGTATGTCGCCAAGCTGCGTACCGAAGCCAAGGTCGAGCGGCTGGACCAGCCGGCGGCGGATGCGTCGAAGGACGCCAAGCCGGATGCGAAGCCGTCCGACAGCAAGATGGCGCCGCCGGCGAAGAAGTAAGAATTCGCTGTCACTTCGCGGACGCCAAGTATATCTAACGTCGCAATGGCCGGGGCTCCCCCGGCCATCTGCATGTCCAGACCCTACCAAGGCGCCCGCGATGTCCTCCTCCGTCTCTCCGCTCGCCCCCAAAACCGTCCCTGATATGCCCGTGATCGCGGGCATCCGTCTGGCGACGGCTGAAGCCGGCATCCGCTACAAGAACCGTACCGACGTGCTGCTCGCGGTGATGGACAAGGGCACTGCCGTCGCCGGCGTCTTCACCAGGTCAAAGTGTCCCTCGGCCCCGGTGGAATGGTGCCGCGCCAAGCTGAAGGGCGGCAAGGCGCGCGCGCTGGTGGTCAATTCCGGCAATGCCAACGCCTTCACCGGCAAGACCGGCCGCGCCTCCACCGCGCTGACGGCGAAGATCGCGGCCAAGGCGGTCGGCTGCAGCGAGAACGAGATCTTCCTGGCCTCGACCGGGGTGATCGGCGAGCCGCTGGATGCCACCAAGTTCGACGGCGTGCTCGGCCGCCTCGCCGAAGCCGCCGAGCCCGGCGATTACCTCGCCGCGGCCAAGGCGATCATGACCACCGACACCTTCCCGAAAGTGGCGACCGCGACAGTCAAGCTCGGCAAGGCCAAGGTCACCATCAACGGCATGGCCAAGGGCGCCGGCATGATCGCGCCCGACATGGCGACGATGCTGTCCTTCATCTTCACTGACGCGCCGATCGCGCCCGCCGCGCTGCAGGCTCTGCTCAAGAGCGGCGTCGAGGACACGTTCAACGCCGTGACCATCGACGGCGACACCTCGACCTCCGACACGCTGCTGGCGTTTGCGACCGGCGCCGCCGCCGAGCACGGCGCGCCGAAGATCAGCCGCGCCAGCGACCCGCGCCTGAAGGCCTTCGTCAAGGCGTTCAACCAGGTGCTCGCCAATCTCGCCGAGCAGGTCGCCCGCGACGGCGAAGGCGCGCGCAAGCTGGTCGAGATCACCGTCGAGGGCGCCAAGACCAAGGCCTCCGCCCGCAAGATCGCGATGTCGATCGCGAACTCACCGCTGGTGAAGACCGCGATCGCGGGCGAAGACGCAAATTGGGGCCGCGTGGTGATGGCGGTCGGCAAGGCCGGCGAGCCGGCCGATCGCGACAAGCTGTCGATCTCGTTCAACGGCATCCGCGTCGCCAAGCGCGGCGCGCGCGATCCCGATTATGACGAAGCGCAGGTGTCGGAAGCGATGAAGGCGCCGGAGATCGCGATTCTGGTCTCGCTCGGCCTTGGCAAAGGCCGCGACCGCGTCATGACCTGCGACCTCACCAAGGAATATGTGGCGATCAACGGGGACTACAGGTCGTAGGCCTTCCTCTCCCCGTTCTTACGGGGAGAGGTGAGCGCCATCATCCGGAGATCCGCGCGTCCGCGACCGCCTTCTTGAACAGCGCGTTCATGGCGTCCGCGATGCCTTGCGTCGGGCTGACCTCGAAATACAGGCCCGGCGAAGCGCAGCTCTGCATGTTCTGTGCGATCTGGCTGTTCGGCGACGGGCCATAGGGGCCAGCATTGAACGGATCGATCCACTTCATGTACCAGGGGTTGGTCGGCAGCGCGAGATACGTCGTATACAACACCGCGACCTTGACGCCGCGATCCTTCATCGTCTTGCAAAGCGCAGGGTTGAGCGGCGACTGGCACCGCGTGCTGCCCGAGAGCGGTTTAAGGCATCCGGTGTTGCTCTCATCGGCCACGCCGTCGGACACGAAGAACAGATACTTGAGCGGACTGGCCGACGTGCCGCTTCCGGGGGAGCTGATCTCGCCGTTGATCGCGGGAAAGACCGCGGTGAATGGGGTATCCTGATCGTTATTCTCGTTCTGGCCGTTCACCGACATCAAGTCGATCTTGCCGGCCGCCGACTTGGCGCTGGAGAGAGAGGCCGACAACGAAAACAGACTGCGCAGGCCGAGCGAACTTGCAGAGCCGCCGAAATCATAGATCGCCATTCTGAACTGGTTTGAATAGGTCTCGGTGGCGTTTGCCGTATCCATCAAGGACTCGGTGGCGCTCCGAAGCACGTCGATCCGGGTGGTCACGCCAAGCTTCTTGGCAAGGTCGTAATAGTTGTTCTTGTCCTTGAGATCGTGGCAGGCGAAAGCGCACTTGTCTGACGTGTTGTTGACCATCTTCTGCACGTCGGCCGGGGTCGCACCGACGCCCATCGACGGCGAATTGTCCAGCAGCAGGTAGAAATCGATATAGAGCGGCATGCTGGCCGTCGCCTTCGACGTGCCGCTCAACGTCAGCACCGACTTGCCGATCACGCCGAGGAACATGGTGTTCAAAGTTGCGGTGAACGAAACCGTCGCGGTGACGGTCGAGCCGGATTTGACCACGGTCGGTGTGAGGCCGGTCAGCGTGTAGCCGGACTGACTGGCGCGATTGGCATTGAAGATGTTCGTGGCGTCCGTGACGCCGACCGAAATCGAGCCGTCCGCAGTCATGTTGCCGGCGGCCTTGAAGGCGGGCGAAGCCTTGGCGATCGAGCCGACACTGGCGGCATCCGCCGCGGCCTGAAGCTTGGACCGGATCAGCGTCGCGCGCGAATAGTCGATGGCGCAGCCGACCGCACTGATCAGGGGAACGCAGGCGAGTGCGAAAATCACTGCGATATTGCCGCGCCGGTCGTCAACGAACCGGCGGAGGAGAGCCGAAAGCGCAGCGCGCATGGGTTGGCCTGGAGTGGTTTAAAGAGTTCCCACTCTAGGAACTGCGGATTAAATATGACTTATGGCGACTTTGGAAACTTGGACGGCAAGAGGTTAAGAAACCATTGCGGACGATCTCAGCGAGCGACAGACACGCATGGCCGATCTCAAAGTGACACTGGTGGTGGCCTGCGCGCTCGTCGACGCCGACAAACGCGTCCTGATCGCGCAGCGCCCGGAAGGAAAGGCCCTGGCCGGCCTGTGGGAATTCCCCGGCGGCAAGCTCGAGCCGGGCGAGCGGCCGGAGCAGAGCCTGATCCGGGAGCTTCATGAGGAGCTCGGCATCAACGTCGCCGAGCCGTGCCTCGCGCCGCTGACCTTCGCCAGCTACGGTTACGAGACCTTCCATCTGCTGATGCCGCTCTATATCTGCCGGCGCTGGGAGGGGTTGGTCACCGCACGCGAGGGCCAGAACCTTGCCTGGGTCCGCGCCAACAAGCTGCGCGATTACCCGATGCCGCCCGCGGACATTCCGCTGATCCCGCATCTGATCGATTTGTTGATGTGAGGTCGAAGGGTACCGCTCTCTGGCGTCATGCCCGGGCTTGTCCCGGGCATCCACGGCCTTCGTGCCAGCCTGAAAGACGTGGATGGCCGGGACAAGCCCGGCCATGACGGAAGAGAAAGATCACTCCTTCCCCGCCTTCTTCACCGCCTCCGCCAGGCTCGCTTTCGCCGACCCCGGCTTCAGCGGCTGCTGCTGGCTCGCATGCGGAGCCCAGCCCGAGAGCCAGACGATGTCGAAGGTCGCGCGGATGCGGCCGTCGGCATCGGCAAAACGCTCGGCGTAGATCTCGGCCATGCGCAGCAGCGTCGCGCGGCGCGTCGGTGTCCGCCGCCGCTCGATCAGCACGTTGGCCGCACCCATGCGGCGGAGATCCTGCATCAAGGCGAACGCATTGGCATAGCGCACCACGACACGGTCGACGTCGGTCACCGGCAGCGCAAAGCCCGCCCGCTGCAATAGCGCACCGATGTCGCGAAGGTCAGCGAACGGCGCCACGCGCGGCGACACACCGCCCTCGCATTCGGCTTCCGCCGCGGCAAAGGCCTGCCGCAGCTCGGTGAGGCTGTCGCCGCCGATCATGGCAGCAAGCAGCAGCCCGTCCGGCTTGAGTGCCCGGCGGATTTGCGCGAGCACGCCCGGCAGGTCGTTGACGTATTGCAGCGCCAGCGCCGAGACGACGAGATCGAGGCTCTCAGGCGCGAGGGGCAACTTCTCCGCGCCGGCCGCGTCGAGCGCGATGTGTTCGATGGAGGGAAGCCGCGTGCGCAACGCCGCCAGTCCCGCGCCGGGCGTCCAGAGGTCGGCGGGAGCGTGAAACTCCCGCATCACCGCTGCCAAGCGGTCGGACATGTCCTCGGCGACCCGCTCGAGCAGGAATGTGACCGCGCCTTGGGCCTGGGCGCGCTGCTGCCGCCTCTGCAGCAAGGCACGATCAAACAAGGCGGGCGGGATTTGAGCGGTCCGGACCATGCCGCTGGTTACGCCGATCTCCACAGTTCTGGCAATCCGCTGCGTGCAGCGTTAGCCTCCCCACATGGAAGCCGACGCTCCCCCCATCCGTTCCATCGCCGCACCGCTGCGGAGCGCGTGGACGGCCGGCCGCCACGTGCTGGCGCGGGCGGCGCGGCTCGCGCTCGACATCGCCCTGCCGACACAGTGCGTATCGTGCCGGGAGCCGGTTGATGGCGAGGGCGTTTGCGCTTCCTGCTGGGCGCGGCTGTCGTTCATCGAGCGGCCCTATTGCCCGCGGCTCGGCATTCCCTTCGTCTACGACCCCGGCCCCGAGATGCTGTCGATGGAGGCGATCGCGAGCCCGCCGGCTTACCAGCGCGCTCGCGCGGCGGTGCGCTACGACGACGTCGCGCGCACGCTGGTGCATGCGCTGAAGTATCAGGACCGTACCGATCTGGCGCCGGCCATGGGCCGCTGGATGGCGCGCGCGGGCGGCGAGTTGCTGACCGGCGCCGACATGCTGGTGCCCGTGCCCCTGCATTGGCGGCGGGCCTGGCGGCGCCGTTACAACCAGTCCGGCGCGCTCGCGCGCGTCATCGAGCGGCAGAGCGGGATCAAGGTGCGGGGCGACGTGCTGCGGCGGGTGCGCGCCACCGAGCAGCAGATCGGCCTGTCGCGGGCCCAGCGCGCCACCAATGTGCAAGGCGCATTCCAGGTATCTCCCCACCGTCAGGCCGAGATCCAGGGCCGCCGCGTTGTCCTGATCGACGATGTCCTGACGTCAGGGGCTACGCTCGACACCTGCGCGCGGGCCCTGCTCCGCGCCAAGGCGGCCCAGGTCGACGTGCTGGTCTTTGCCCGGGTTGTCGAGAGCGGGCCCCGTCCCATATAATTCAATGAATTCATGACATGAGAGCGCCAGACGAATGACTGCTGCTGTCGAGATCTACACCCGGCCGGGCTGCGGCTATTGTTCCGCCGCCAAGTCACTGCTGACCCGCAAGAAGGCGACCTTCACCGAATTCGACGTCGCCAAGAACCCGTCCTGGCGCCAGGAAATGTACGGCCGCGCCGGCCAGGGCTCGACCTTCCCGCAGATCTGGATCGGCGGCACCCATGTCGGCGGCTGTGACGACCTCTATGCGCTCGATCGCGAAGGCAAGCTCGATGGCATGCTCGAAAGCGTGAAGGCGGTATCATGAGCGAGAACCGCACGTTCACGGCCGCCATGGTGCAGATGCGCACCGGCCTGATGCCCGGGCCGAGCCTCGAGCAGGCTACGAAGCTGATCCGGCAGGCTGCGGCCGATGGCGCCGATTACGTGCAGACACCCGAAGTCAGCAACATGATGCAGCTGAACCGCAAGGCGCTGTTCGAGCATCTCCAGAGCGAAGAGGACGACGCCTCGCTGAAGGCCTACCGGGCGCTCGCGGCGGAGCTGAAGATTCACCTCCATGTCGGCTCGCTGGCGCTGCGCTTCTCGCCGGAGAAGGCGGTCAACCGCTCCTTCCTGATCGGGCCCGAGGGCAATGTGCTCGCGAGCTACGACAAGATCCACATGTTCGACATCGAGCTGCCGGACGGCGAGAGCTATCGCGAATCCGCCAATTACCAGCCGGGCGAGACCGCCGTGATCTCGGATCTGCCCTGGGGCCGCATCGGCTTGACGATCTGCTACGATGTGCGCTTCCCGGCGCTGTACCGTGCGCTCGCAGAAAGCGGCGCCTATTTCATCACCGTGCCGTCCGCCTTCACCCGCAAGACCGGTGAAGCGCATTGGCACGTGCTGCTGCGAGCCCGTGCGATCGAGACCGGCTGCTTCGTCTTCGCCGCGGCGCAGGCCGGCACCCACGAGAACAAGCGCGAGACCTACGGGCATTCGCTGATCGTCGATCCTTGGGGAGAGATCCTCGCCGAAGGCGATGTCGAGCCGGGCATCATCATGGCCAGGATCGACCCGGCCAAGGTCGAGACCGCGCGCCGGGCGATTCCCTCGCTCCAGCACGGCCGCCGCTTCGGCGTCTCCGATCCCAAGGCCGGGCCGGACCATTTGCACCTCGTGCGGGGCTCGGCATGATCCGCTACGCGCTCCACTGCGACCGCAATCACGCCTTCGAAAGTTGGTTCCAGAGCTCGTCGGCCTATGATTCGCAGGTGAAGCGCAAGCTCGTGACCTGCCCGATCTGCGGCTCAGCCAAGGTCGACAAGGCGATCATGGCGCCGCGCATCGTCGGCAAGAAGGGGCGCGGCCGCGCCACGCCGCCGCCGGAGCCCGTGGCCGCGACCACACCCGAGGCTGCGCCGTCAGGGCCGACCTCGCTGCTGATGGCGCAGGAGCGCGAGCTGCGCGCCAAGCTGAAAGAGCTGCGCGACCACATCGTTAAGAATGCCGACAATGTCGGCGAGCGCTTCGCCAACGAAGCCCGCGCCATGCATTACGGCGACAAGGAGCACCGCCCAATCTATGGCGAAGCCTCGCCCGAAGAGGCGAAGTCGCTGATCGACGAAGGCATCGAGGTCTCACCGCTACCGACGCTGCCGGAAGACCGGAATTAAGCTCCCACCAGCACAGCGACGCCCAGGACAATCAGCGCAATGCCTGCAAGCTCGCGCGGCGCGATCGGCTGCTTGAACGAGTAATACGCCACGGCTTGCGCGAACAGCACCTCGATCAAGGCGAGTGTGCGGACGTTGGCGGCCGCCGTCAGTGCAAAGGCGAGGAACCAGAATTGCGAAGCGAAGGCGCCGATGAAGCCCGCGAGCATCGACGGTCGCCATAACCTGAGGATTCCTCGGAGCACGTCCGGCGCGCGCCAGAGCAGGTAGATCGTCAGCACCAGCGTCTGCACGAACAGGCCGAGCGCCAGCGTAATTGACGCCGCGGTCACGAAGGACACGTCGGGCACATTGATGATGGCGCCGCGAAAGCCGACCGCTGACAGCGCGAAGGCCGCCGCGGCAACGAGGCCGGTGATGGTCGGCTTCAGCTCGGCAAAGCTCTTGTCGCCGCCGGGGCGGAGCGCGGTGATGACGACGCCGACGGTGGCGATCATGATCGCGAGCACCTTCAGCCAGGTCAGGTGATCGCCGAGGAAGACGAAGCCGAATATCGCGGTCTGGATCGCCTCGGTCTTCAGGTAGGCCGTCGTCACGACAAACGAGCGGTCGTTCATCGCGAGCAGCATCAGCCCGGTGGCGACGATCTGGCTGAGCGCGCCCAACAGCAGCCATGGCCAGAACACGGCTGGCGGCGGGCTCAGATGATCGCCGGTCGCGAGCAGCACCAGCCCCAGGAACAGCAGCGAGAACGGAAAGCCGAACAGGAAGCGGATATTGGTCGCGCCCCAGGTCCCCAGCGGCTTCGTCAACGACCGCTGCATCGCATTGCGCGCGACCTGCCCGAGCGCGGCAACGATGGTGAAGGGAATCCAGAGGCTGGCGATGGTGAACATGGGGTGGCGGGCGCGAGGATCCGGGCCAACGTGCCGCTAGCGGTGGAGCAGGTCAATCACACGGATGTCATGGGTGCGATGCTCTCGCACAAACTCGGTGCCTGCGAACGCAGGGACGACGGTTGTGATGTGGCGTCTGCCTAAACCTGCGGCTTGGCCGTCGCGCCGCCATACCGTCGGCGATAGATCCACATCCCCACGCCCAGCACGATCGCAACCCCTGCAACGGTCAGCATCCAGATGTGCTTGCCGACATGCGCATGATGATGCAGCCCGGCATATTCATGCAGGGCCGACACGGCCAAGACGCCCGGCAGCACATGGGCGGGCGCCCAGGCCAGGATCGCCGGGATGTTCACGGCATAGAATTTCGTGGGCGCCATGCCCAGCGCGCCGGCGGTCACGGGCACGAAGGCGCGGATCGGCGGCACGAAGCGGGCGAAGAACACGGCCCAGGTGCCGAAGCGGTTGAAGAAGTTTTCGCTCTCCGCGACCACGCGTGGATAATTGGTCAGCGGCCAGGTGTTGAGGATCTCGCGCTGCCGCCTGTGCCCGATCCAATAGGCCGCCCCGTCGCCGAGTACGGCACCAGTTGCGGCCGCCAAGAGCACCCATGGCAGCTGCAATTCGCCGCCGGGAATCAGGGCGCTCAGCGCCAGGATGATGGTCGAGCCGGGGATCACCGATCCCACCACCGGAACGGCTTCGAGCAGCGCCGCCAGGAACAGGGTCAGATAGGCCAGCCACGCATGGGCGGAAACGAAGGCGATGAGGGGATCGAGGAAGGACGTCACGTCGTCTCTTGAAGGGCTGGAGCATGAGGGCTTCGGACCCTACATAAGTAACTGCATACGGCCAAAGTACCATTCGCACGGATTGGGGCCGACCCGCCCGAATTTCGGCGTGATTCGCAAGGCAGCCCTCCAAAAACTGCGTTCCTTGCCTATCTAAATGAAAAGACAACGGAACTTTGATTGGTGGGCGGGCTTCTGCCGGCTCGTTGTCTCTGATAGGTTGATTTTCAGCACCCAGCCGCAGCCAACGTGCGAATAACCGGTTTCGGGACCGCCCGGGACCTCGGAGGATTGATGACGACCGCCGCCCTGTCCAAAGTTGAGGAAGTTTCCGGCCTGCCCGACATGAAGGTGTCGGTGCGCCAGGTGTTCGGGATCGACAGCGATCTCGAAGTCCCGGCCTATTCCGAAGTCGATCCTCATGTTCCCGAAGTGGATTCCGATTACCGCTTCGACCGCGCCACCACGCTGGCCATTCTCGCGGGCTTTGCCAGGAACCGCCGCGTGATGGTGACCGGCTATCACGGCACCGGCAAATCCACCCATATCGAGCAGGTCGCGGCACGCCTGAACTGGCCCTGCGTGCGCGTCAACCTCGACAGCCACATCAGCCGTATTGACCTCGTCGGCAAGGACTCCATCGTGGTCCGCGACGGCAAGCAGGTCACTGAATTTCGCGACGGCATCCTGCCCTGGGCGCTGCAGAACAACGTCGCGCTGGTGTTCGACGAATACGATGCCGGCCGCCCGGACGTGATGTTCGTGATCCAGCGCGTGCTGGAGGTTTCGGGCCGCCTGACGCTCTTGGACCAGAACAAGGTGATCAAGCCGCATCCGGCGTTCCGGCTGTTCGCCACCGCCAACACCGTCGGCCTCGGCGACACCTCGGGCCTCTATCACGGCACCCAGCAGATCAACCAGGGCCAGATGGACCGCTGGTCGATCGTCACCACGCTGAACTATCTCAGCCACGACGAGGAAGTCGAGATCGTGCTGGCCAAGGCCAAGCACTATCGCACGCAGGAGGGCCGCGACATCGTCAACAAGATGGTGCGCCTCGCCGATCTCACCCGCAACGCCTTCGCCAATGGCGATCTGTCGACGGTGATGAGCCCGCGCACGGTGATCACCTGGGCGGAAAACTCCGACATCTTCGGCGATATCGGCTTTGCGTTCCGCGTCACCTTCCTCAACAAATGCGACGAGCTCGAACGGCCCTTGGTCGCCGAGTTCTACCAGCGCTGCTTCAATGCGGAGCTGCCGGAATCGGCAGTCAACGTCGCGCTGAGCTGATCTCTCACGGTGTGTCGTCCCGGCGAAGGCCGGGACCCATACCGCGTGATGTCTCGATTGAAGCGACGCTGATAGTTTCCTGACACAAGAGCGGCCGGTGGTTATGGGTCCCGGCCTTCGCCGGGACGACAGATAGGGTCAGATGACCACCTCCAACTCCAAATTCCGCAGCAACAAGGAAGCACCGACCGAGCCGTTCAAGCGCTCGGTCGCCTCCTGTCTGAAGGCGATCGCAAAGGCGCCCGAGCTCGACGTCTCCTTCGCGGCCGAGCGCCCGGGACTTGCGCCCGGCAAGGCGCGGCTGCCCGAGCCCGCGCGCAAGATGACGAAGCGTGACGCCGCGATCGTGCGCGGCCATGCCGATTCCATCGCGCTCAAGATCGCCTGTCACGATCCCAAGGTTCACCGCAAGCTGATGCCCGGCAATCCGCAGGCGCGCGGCGTGTTCGAGGCGGTGGAGCAGGCCCGCGTCGAGGCGATCGGCGCGCGCCGCATGGCGGGCGTTGCCAAGAACCTCACCGCGATGCTCGACGACCATTTCCACCGCGGCAAGTTCGACGAGATCACCGACCGCGCCGACGCGCCGCTGGCGGACGCGCTGGCGATGCTGGTGCGCGAGCGCCTCACCGGCATGGCGCCGCCGACGGCGGCCAAGAAGATGGTCGATCTCTGGCGACCGATCCTCGAAGACAAGATCGGCAAGCGGCTCGATCGGCTCGACGGCGTGCTCGAGGATCAGACCAAGTTCGGCGATGCCGTGCATGACCTGCTGTCGGCACTCGAGCTCGGCGACGAGCGCAACGCCGACAGCGAAGACAATGACGAGAACGAGGAGAACCAGGACGGCGACAACGACCAGTCCGGCGCCGAAGGCTCGCCCGATTCCGACGCCGCGCAGGAAATGAGCGCCGACCAGGCGCAGGCAACCAGCGAGGAGATGAGCGAGAGCGCGATGGAAAGCGCGCAGGCCTCCACCTCCGACACCTTCGACGATGGCGAGCTCGGTGATGACGAGACGCCGGGCGAGGCGACGCGCCCGAACCAGCACGGCAGGAACGAGCCGCGTGGGCCGGAATATCACGCCTTCGCGCCCAAGTTCGATGAGGTCATCGCCGCCGAGGATCTCTGCGACCATGACGAGCTGGAGCGGCTGCGCGCCTATCTCGACAAGCAGCTCGCACATCTGCAGGGCATCGTCGCCCGTCTCGCCAACCGGCTGCAGCGCCGCCTGATGGCGCAGCAGAATCGCGCCTGGGAGTTCGATCTCGAGGAGGGCATCCTCGACCCTGCGCGGCTGTCGCGCGTCGTCACCGATCCCTATCACCCGCTGTCCTTCATGCACGAGAAGGAGGCGACGTTCCGCGACACCGTAGTGACGCTGCTGCTCGACAATTCCGGCTCCATGCGCGGCCGCCCGATCACGGTCGCCGCGACCTGTGCCGACATCCTCGCGCGCACGCTGGAGCGTTGCGGCGTTAAGGTCGAGATTCTCGGCTTCACCACGCGGGCCTGGAAGGGCGGGCAATCGCGCGAGGCATGGCTTGCCGCCGGCAAGCCGGCCAATCCCGGCCGCCTCAACGATCTCCGCCACATCATCTACAAGTCTGCCGACGCCCCGTGGCGTCGTGCGCGGAAAAACTTGGGCCTGATGATGCGCGAGGGCCTCTTGAAGGAGAACATCGACGGCGAGGCGCTGGACTGGGCGCACAAGCGCCTGCTCGGCCGGCCCGAGCAGCGCAAGATCCTGATGATGATCTCGGACGGCGCGCCGGTCGACGATTCCACGCTGTCGGTTAATCCCGGCAATTACCTCGAGCGGCATCTGCGCCACATCATCGAGGAGATCGAGACCCGCTCGCCGGTCGAGCTGATCGCGATCGGCATCGGCCATGACGTGACGCGCTATTATCGCCGCGCGGTAACGATCGTGGACGCGGAAGAACTCGGCGGCGCGATCACCGAAAAGCTTGCCGAGCTCTTCAGCGAGACCAACACGGCGCCAACGCAAGCGGCCGGTCGCCCGCGACGCAAATTGCATTCGTGAGCACGCATCCATCCCGCCGCAGCTTCGTCAGCCTCGCGGCGGCGGGATTTTCCACTCTCGCGCTGCCGCGCTTGGCGCAGGCGCAGCTGCAGCCCAAGACCGAGCCGCCGCCGCGCGCGCTCCAGCTCGAGCATGCCGTCACCGCGCCGGTCAGCGTCGAGGTCAACGCGCGCACCATCCCCAATTTCGAGCCGCGCGACCGCTCGCGCACGCGCTTCGGCTCGCTGGATTTTCGCAGCGGCCTGGTGCTGACCTCGCCCTATCGCGGCTTCGGCGGGCTGTCGGGCCTCCGCTTCCTCGACGGCAAGGGCGAGCGCTTTCTCGCGATCTCCGATCAGGGCGGCTGGTTCACCGGCAGCATCCGCTATTCCGGCCGTGAGATGATTGGGCTCGCCGACGTCGAGGCCGCGCCGGTGCTGGGCGCCGACGGGCGGCCGATCACCGAGAAGCGGCTCTGGTACGATACCGAGTCGCTCGCGCGCGACGGCAACCTCGTCTATGTCGGGCTCGAACGCGTCAATCAGATCCTGCGTTATGATTTCGCCAAGGGCGCCACGGGCGCCCGCGGCGAAGTGATCGCCGTCCCACCGGCCCTGCGCAAGCTGCCCTACAACAAGGGGCTGGAGGCGATGGTCGTCGTGCCCAAAGCGCAGGGAGCGGGCAAGAGCCAGGCCCAGCCGCTCGCGGGCACGCTGATTGCCTTTTCCGAGCGCGGGCTCGATGCCGACGGCAACCTCCTCGCTTTCCTGATCGGCGGCTCGACGCCCGGCCAATTCAGCGTGCGGCGCTCGGAGAATTTCGACATCAGCGACGCGGTGCTGCTGCCCTCGGGCGATCTGCTCATCCTCGAACGTAAATTTTCCTGGTTCACCGGCGTCAACATCCGCATCCGCGCGATCCCGCTGAAGGGAATCGCGCCGGGCGCCGTCGTCGACGGCCTGACGCTGTTCGCCGCCGATCTCGGCCACGAGATCGACAACATGGAAGGCATCGACGCCCACGTCACCGCCGACGGCGAGACGGTGCTGACCCTGATCTCCGACGACAATTTCTCGATGCTGCAGCGGACTTTGCTGCTGCAATTCACGCTGGCGGAGTAGAGATCGCGCCGGAACGGTTCTTGCAGCGATCGCGAGAGTCGACCGGAGATTTCGATGACCAGGTTCCTTCGCGTGTTTTGTCTATATGCGTCCTTCTGGATCGCCGCTGCAACACAAGTCCAGGCACAAGACTGGCCGGCGCGACTGATCAAGGCGACCATTCCGTTCGGTCCGGGCAGCGCGGCGGACGTGGTGCCGCGGCTGGTGTTCGAGCATCTCTCCGCCGAACTCGGTCAGCCGATCGTGATCGAAAACCGCGCCGGCGGCGGCGGTGTGGTCGGTTCGGCGGCGGTCGCGAAGTCCGATCCCGATGGTTACAGCCTGCTCGCCCAGTCGTCGGCGCTGACCATTGCGCCCCTGATGTTCCCGAATGCGAGCTTCGACCCCAGCCGCGATCTCGCCTCGGTGTTCATGATCGGATCCGGTGCCAATGTGATGATCGTGCCGAAGGAGCGCCCTTGGAGAACCATCCAGGACTTCATCGCCGCTGCCAAGGCAAAGCCCGGTTCGATCTCGTTCGGCTCGGTCGGCATCGGCAGCGCCGTGCACATCTCGAGCGAGAAGTTCCGCTACGCCGCCGGCATCGAGGCTATTCATGTGCCGTATCGCGCCGGCCCGGAAGTGATCGCCGACATTCTCGGTGGGCGCATCGATCTGTATTTCTGCCCGCTGGCGACCGCGTTGCCGCTGATCCGCGAGGGCCAAGTGCGCGCGCTGGTGGTCTCGACATCGAAGCGCGTTGCCGAGCTGCCCGATGTGCCGACGCCGGCCGAGATCGGCTTGAAGGACGCCGACAGCGAGATCTGGTTCGGCGTGTTCGTGCCGGCGAAGACCCCGCGCGAGGTCGTCGACAAGCTGCACGCGGCCGCCGAGAAAGTCCTGGCCACGTCGGCGACGCAGGTGAGCCTGACAAAGCTCGGGCTCGAACCGAGGCCGATGAAGCCCGCCGAGATGGACGACCTCGTCAAGCGCGAGCTGGCGGCCAATCAGGAGCTGATCAAGGCCGCCGGCATCAAGCCGTAGGGGCGGGTTACGCCCGCATTCCTCCATCGTCCCGGACAAGCGAAGCGCGGATCCGGGACGACAATAGGGAGACATGTTCGCCGCGGCATCTCCAGCGCAATGCATGCCGCTGCTGGTCGCCATGCTGCCCGTGCGGCTGGCAATTCGCCGCCCACCCACTAAACTTCATGCAATCGCTTCCATTTCTCCAGCCCCGGACCCTCGCATGAGCGCCCTGTTTTCCCCGATCAAGCTGCGCGGCCTGACGTTGAAGAACCGCCTCGTGGTGTCGCCGATGTGCCAATATTCGGCCGATGACGGCGTCGCCACCGACTGGCACTTCACCCACATCAACAATCTCAGCCTGTCGGGCGCGGCGATGTTCTGCATCGAGGCGACGCATGTCGAGGCGATCGGCCGTATCACGCCGGGCTGCCTCGGGCTCTACAGCGACGCCTGCGAGGCCGCGCTGAAGCCGATCCTGCATTCGGTGCGCAAGCATTCCTCCACCGCGATCGCGATGCAACTCGCCCATGCCGGCCGCAAGGCCTCGAGCGCGCGCCCCTGGGACGGCGGCCAATTGATTCCGGAAGGGCAGGGCGGCTGGCAGACGGTCGGGCCGTCGGCGGTGCCGCACAAGGAGGGCGAGGCCGCCCCGCTGGCGCTGGATGCGGCAGGCCTGAAGCGCATCCGCGAGGCCTTCGTCCATTCGACCGAGCGCGCCGCGCGGCTCGGTATCGACGCCATCGAGGTCCATGGCGCGCATGGTTATCTCTTGCATCAATTCCTGTCGCCGATCTCCAACAAGCGCACCGACGAATATGGCGGTAGCCTCGCGAACCGCATGCGCTTTCCGCTGGAGGTGTTCGACGTGGTGCGCGCCGCGTTCCCCGCCGACAAGCCGGTCGGCATGCGGGTGTCGTCGACCGATTGGGTCGAGGGCGGCTGGGATCTGGCACAGACCATCGAATTCGCGAACGCGCTGAAGGCGCGCGGCGTCGACTGGATCGATGCATCGTCCGGCGGCGTCTCGCCGCTGCAGAAGATTCCGCTCGGCCCCGGCTATCAGGTGCAGTTTGCAGAGGCGATCAAGCGCGAGACCGGCCTGCCCACCATCGCCGTCGGCCTGATCACCGAGTCGAAGCACGCGGAGGAGATCGTCGCGTCGGGCAAGGCCGACATGGTCGCGCTCGCCCGCGGCCTGCTCTACGATCCGCGCTGGGGCTGGCACGCTGCCGCCGAGCTCGGCGGCGTGGTCGAGGCGCCGCCGCAATACTGGCGCTCGCAGCCGTCCACGCAAAAGGCGCTGTTCGGCAAGACCACGTTCGGGGCGAGGTGACTCTCTTCACCTCTTCCCGCTTGCGGGGAGAGGTCGGATTGCGCGCGAGCGCAATCCGGGTGAGGGGGTACAGGTGCGGCGAAAATCTCATGTGTGGAGAGAAGCCCCTCACCCCAACCCTCTCCCCGTAAGAACGGGGAGAGGGAGTTA
Organism: Bradyrhizobium sp. BRP23; assembly: GCF_020194135.1. Lineage (NCBI taxonomy): Bacteria > Pseudomonadati > Pseudomonadota > Alphaproteobacteria > Hyphomicrobiales > Nitrobacteraceae > Bradyrhizobium > Bradyrhizobium sp. BRP23. Next base: position 43,497 of record NZ_JADYVW010000018.1, read on the forward strand.
GATCCCTCACGCATCCGTAAACCTCCTCACCTTCCATGCCCCCCAAAACTGGCCTAACCTCTCCATACTCAACGCCTCGCGGAGGCTGGCCATGCGCTTTCGTTTTCGTAAAACTGCCCATGTGTTCGAGCGCGTTGGCCTTGCCATGGCGGGGGCCGCGTGCGGATTGTTCGTCGGCGCCTATGTCGGCTCGGCGATCCCCACCCTCACCACGCAGGGCTTCCTGCTGCTGATGATGCTGCTCGGCGGCATCGGCTTCTATCTCGGCATCGACACGCCGCAGATGCCTTTCGACGATGCGCACAGCCAGATCGACGCCGCCGAGCTCATGAGCGCCGCCGGCACGCTCTCCGCTACGCTCACCGCCTTCGCCTCGGTCGCCGTGATCGTGCTCCGGCTCGATCCGCACATGGCCTGGACCTGGCTCGTCTTGGTCGGCTGGATTGCCGGCGTCACCATGCAGATCGTCGCCGGCGCCAAGGCCAGGCTGCGTAAGTAGCTCTCTTTGTCAGGATGGGCCCGCCTGAAGCGGGCGTCTCGAAGGACAGCCGCCGGGAAAAGCTCGCAATTCCGAGTGCCCGTCGTTCACGGCAGGGTTCGGCTTGCCGCAACTGCCTTGCCCGGCACCGTCTCTCTCTCTCTCTCTCTGTCAACCCGTCATCCGGTCAGGGCGCCGTTCGGAGCATTGCGCGCGCATTGGTCTTGAAGAGTTCATCTTTGCAACACATCTTGTGGCGCCCGCAGGTAGAGGCGTACCCTGCATCTTCTGCGGCTTTGATGCGAGGACCTGGGGATGAGCGGACCGGACGGAAGCAGGCAGTTGATCAAAAAGCACGATTTCGTTCAGGTCAGCGCAATCGCCGGGCTTCTCGCCGCCGCGTTCGCCCTGTCCGGCTGCGACAAGCCGGCATCGCAGGCTGCGGCTCCGCCGGCGCCGGCGGTGACGGTCGCCCAGCCGGTCAAGCGCACAGTCACCGATTGGGACGAGTTCACCGGCCGCTTCGAGGCGGTGGAGGAGGTCCAGGTGCGGCCGCGGGTCGGCGGCTTCGTCAACTCGGTCGAATTCCAGGACGGCGCCATCGTGCGTCAGGGTGACCTGCTCTACGTGATCGATCCGCGCCCGTTCGAGGCGGTGGCCACTCAGGCGGAGGGCCAGCTGTCAGACGCACGGGCGCGAGTGGAGCTCGCCAAGCGCGAGCTCGACCGTGGTCTCAGCCTCGTGCAGACCAGCGCGGTCTCCGAACAGGTCGTCGATCAGCGCCGCCAGGCCTTGCAGGCTGCGCACGCCGCCGAGATGCAGGCCGAGGGCGCGCTGAAGGCCGCCAAGCTCAACATCGAGTTCACGCATGTGGCAGCGCCCTTGACCGGCCGCGTCAGCCGCCATCTCGTCAGCCCCGGCAATCTCGTGCAGGGCAGCGACACCGGCACCTCGACGCTGCTGACTTCGATCGTCGCGCTCGATCCGATCTACATCTATTTCGACATGGATGAGGCGACGTTCATCAAATACAGCAAATTGTGGTTCGAAGGACGGCGGCCAAGTTCGCGCGATACCGCGAACCCGGTGCAAGTGACGCTGGCCGGCGAGACCAAGCCCTCGCGCGAGGGCACCGTCAATTTCCTCGACAATCGGCTGGACGTGTCGACCGGCACGCTGCGCAGCCGCGCGGTGGTGAAGAACACGGATCTTTCGATCCTGCCCGGCCAGTTCGGCCGCGTCCGCCTGATCGGCAGCGCGCCTTACGAGGCGCTGCTGATTCCGGACGCTGCGATCGCAACCGACCAGTCCCGCAAGATCGTGTTCGTGGTCAAGCCTGATGATACGGTCGAGGCACGCCCCGTCGTGCTCGGTCCGCTCGACGACGGCCTGCGCGTGATCCGTGAAGGGCTGAAGCCGGACGATCGCGTCATCGTCAACGGCATCCAGCGCGCCCGCGTCGGCGCCAAGGTCGCTCCCCAGACCGCGCAAGCGCCGGCCGGTGGCAAGTCATGAATCTTGGCCGCCTCTCCATCAACCAGCCCATTTTGGCGATGGTGCTGTCGATCGTGCTCCTGATCGTCGGTGCACTCGCCTACACCACGCTGCCGGTCTCCGAATATCCGCAAGTGGTGCCGCCGACCGTCGTCGTCACGACGCAATATCCCGGCGCCTCCGCCCAGACCGTGTCCGACACGGTCGCAGCTCCCATCGAGCAGGAGATCAACGGCGTCGAGGACATGCTGTATCTCTACAGCCAGGCGACCTCGAACGGCCAGCTCACCATCACCGTCACCTTCAAGCTCGGCACCGATCTCGACAAGGCCCAGGTGCTGGTGCAGAATCGCGTCGCCATCGCGCAGCCGCGCCTTCCAGAGGAAGTGCAGCGCAACGGCGTCACCACCCGCAAGAACTCGCCCGACATCCTAATGGTCGTGTTCATGCTGTCGCCGGACGACACGTTCGACCAGCTCTACATCTCCAATTATGCGCTGCTCCAGGTCCGCGACCAGCTCTTGCGCATCGACGGCGTCGGCGACATCCAGATCTTCGGCGCCCGCGACTATTCGATGCGGCTGTGGCTCGATCCTGACAGAATCGCCAATCTCGGCCTGACCTCGGCCGAGGTGCTCGCGGCCATCCGCGCCCAGAACGTGCAGATCGCCGGCGGCCAGATCGCCGAGCCGCCGATCACCGATCGGGCCTTCCAGCCCAATCTCACCTTCACCGGACGTTTGAAGGACCAGAAGCAGTTCGAGGATATCTTGATCAAGGCCGGCCCTGACGGCCGCACGGTGCGGCTGCGCGACGTCGCCCGCATCGAGCTCGGGGCGCTGGCCTACAGCACCAACAGCTTCCTGCTGCGCAAGTCGGCGGTCGCGATGCTGGTGACGCAGCGGCCGGGCTCGAACGCGCTCGCGACCGCAAAGAACATCTCCGACACCATGACGAGGCTCAAGGAGAGCTTTCCCAGGGGGCTCGACTTCAATATCGGCTACAACCCGACCGAGTTCATCGCCCAGTCGGTCCACGAGCTGATCAAGACCATTTACGAGGCCATGCTGCTCGTGGTCGTCGTCGTGCTGGTGTTCCTGCAGGGATGGCGGCCCGCGATCATTCCGATCATCGCGATTCCGGTCTCGCTGGTCGGCACGTTCGCGGTGATGGCGGCGCTCGGCTTCTCCATCAACAATCTCACCCTGTTCGGGCTCGTCCTCGCGGTCGGCATCGTGGTCGACGACGCCATCGTCGTGGTCGAGAATGTCGAACGCCATCTCGAGCACGGCCTCAGTCGTCGCGATGCCGCGCTGAAGACAATGGAGGAGGTCGGCGGCGCACTGGTCTCGATCGCCCTGGTGCTATGCGCGGTGTTCGTCCCGACCGCGTTCCTCGGCGGCATCTCCGGGCAGTTCTTCCAGCAATTCGCCGTCACCATCGCCGTTGCGACGGCGATCTCCTGCTTCTGCTCGCTGACGCTCTCGCCCGCGCTGGCCTCGCAGATCCTCACACCACACGAAGAAAAGCGGCCGCCGGCCGCCTGGAACATCATCGCGCGCGGCTGGAATGCGTTCACCGGCGTGTTCAATCGCGTGTTCGACCGGCTGGCGCATGGCTATGCCGGCCTCGCCAATTTCGCGATTCGCCATTCGGTGGTGATGCTGCTGATCTACGTCGTGCTGATCGGCGGCGCCGGCTGGTTGATCGTGACCACGCCGCAGGGCTTCATCCCGGCGCAGGATCGCGGCTACGTCATCATATCCGTGCAATTGCCGGGCGCGGCGTCGCTGGCGCGTACCACCGAGGTCGTTCGCGAGATCGAGCGGATCTCGCTGGAAACGCCGGGCATCGTTCGAGTCGCCGCCTTTGCCGGTTTCTCCGGCGCCACCCGCACGCAGGCCGGCAATGCGGCGGCGCTGTTCCCGGTGTTCGACGAGCCCGAGGCGCGGCTGAAGAAGGGCCTGTCCGCGAATGCCATCACCGCCGAGCTGCGCAAGCGCCTGTCCGCGATCCAGGGCGCTTTCATCATCGTGATTCCGCCGCCGGCCGTGCCCGGCATCGGCACCGGCGGCGGCTTTGCCATCCGCATCCAGGACCGCCAGGGCCGCGGGCCTGAAATGCTCGCAGCCGCCACCGACGAGCTTGTCGCCGCCGCGCGCAAATCGCCCTCGCTGCTCGCCCCCTCGGTGTTCTCGCCGTTCACGGCCAACACGCCGCAGCTCTTCGTCGACATCGACCGCACCAAGGCGCAGAAGCTGGGCGTGCCCATCTCCAACATCAACGAGACGATCCAGACCTATTTCGGGTCGACCTATGTCAACGACTTCAACCTGTTTGGCCGCACCTACCACGTCACCGCGCAGGCCGACTTCCCTTTCCGGAAAGAACCGAGCGACCTTGCGCGCCTGCGCACGCGCAACGCTTCCGGCGACATGGTGATGCTCGGCAGCGTGGTCGAGTTCAAGGACGTCTCGGGACCCGACCGCGTCGCGCGCTACAATCTCTATGCGGCGTCCGAACTCCAGGGCGAGCCGGCGCCGGGCACGAGCTCGACCACCGCGCTCAACGCCATCAAGCAGCTCGCGAACGATACTTTACCGAGCGGCTTCACCTTCGAATGGACCGACCTGTCCTATCAGCAGGTCACCGGCGGCAATGCCGGTCTCTACGTATTTCCGATCTGCGTGCTGTTCGTCTATCTCGTCCTCGCCGCGCAATATGGCAGCTGGACGCTGCCGTTCGCGGTGATTCTGATCGTGCCGATGTGCCTGCTCGCCGCCACCATCGGCGTTCGCGTCATGGGCCAGGACGTCAACATTCTGACCCAGATTGGCTTCGTCGTGCTGGTGGGACTGGCGGCGAAGAACGCGATCCTAATCGTCGAATTCGCGCGCGATATCGAGAACGAAGGCAAGCCGCGGCTGGAGGCCGTCATCGATGCCTGCCGCCTGCGCTTGCGGCCGATCCTGATGACCTCGTTCGCGTTCATCCTCGGCGTCTTGCCGCTGGTGATCTCGAGCGGCTCTGGCTCGGAGATGCGCCAGGCCGTCGGCGTCGCCGTGTTCTTCGGCATGATCGGCGTCACCCTGTTCGGCCTTCTGTTCACACCGATCTTCTACGTCGTGGTGCGGAACCTGGCGGAAGGGCGGCGCGACAAGAAGCCGGAGGCGATGGCCTGACGTCTCTCTCGATGGCCAAAGACTCCGCCACATCCTCCGCTGTCATCCTCGCGAACGCGGGGATCCATAACCACAGGGAGGAGTTTAGCGCGACAGCGGCGAGTCTTCGCCAAACACCATCCTGTGGTTATGGGTCCCGGGCTCGCGCTGCGCACGCCCCGGGACGACGGTGGAGAATGTGGCACGCAGAATCCCATACTAACGACCAACATGAAATGGATGGGCGCGCGCGGGGTTCTTCACTACTATCCGCGCGATTTCACAGAAGAATGCCGGGAGTTAAACATATGAAATCAGCACTTTGGGCCGCAGCGGCCTCGGCCCTTTTGATTGCGGTTCCCGCCTCCGCGCAAGGAGTCAAGATCGGCATCCTCAACGACCAGTCCGGCGTCTATGCCGATTACGGCGGCAAATGGTCGGTCGAAGCGGCCAGGATGGCGATCGAGGATTTCGGCGGCGAAGTACTCGGCCAGAAGATCGAGCTCGTCACTGCAGACCACCAGAACAAGCCTGACCTCGCAAGCTCGATCGCGCGGCGCTGGTATGACGTCGAGAACGTCGACATGATCACGGAGCTGACGACCTCCTCGGTCGCGCTCGCGATCCACGAGCTCTCCAAGGAAAAGAAGAAGATCGACATCGTCGTCGGCGCCGCGACATCGCGCCTCACCGGCGATGCCTGCCAGCCCTACGGCTTCCACTGGGCCTACGACACCCGCGCGCTCGGCGTCGGCACCGGCGGCGCGCTGACCAAAGCCGGCGGCGACACCTGGTTCTTCCTCACCGCGGACTACGCCTTCGGCTACGCGCTGGAGAAGGACACCAGCGAGATCGTCACCGCCAATGGCGGCAAGGTGCTCGGCTCGGTGCGCGTTCCGCTCAATTCGTCGGACTTCTCCTCCTTCCTGCTGCAGGCGCAGAGCTCGAAGGCGAAGATCGTCGGCCTCGCCAACGCCGGCCTCGACACCACCAATTCGATCAAGCAGGCGTCCGAGTTCGGCATCGTCGCGAGTGGCCAGAAGCTCGCGGGCCTCCTGATGACGCTTGCCGAGGTGAACGGCCTCGGCTTGCAGGCCGCGCAAGGCCTGGTGCTGACCGAAGGTTATTACTGGGATCTCAACGACAGGACGCGCAATCTCGGCGAGCGCTTCCTCAAGCGCACCGGGCGGATGCCGAGCATGATCCACGCCGGTACCTATTCGGCGACGCTGAGCTATCTCAAGGCCGTCAAGGCTGCCGGCACCAAGGATCCGGATGCCGTCGCCAAGAAGCTGAAGGAGCTGCCGGTCGACGACGACTTCGCGCAAGGCGGCAAGGTGCTCGAGAATGGCCGCATGATCCACGACATGTATCTGTTCGAGGTCAAGAAGCCCTCGGAATCGAAGAAGCCCTGGGATTATTACAAGCTGCTCGCCACCGTCCCCGGCGACAAGGCCTTCTTCACCGCCAAGGAGAGCGGCTGTCTGCTGACGAAGTAGGGAAGTGGCACAGCGAGCGCCACACCCTCGCTGTCGTCCCGGACAAGCGCGCCTCAAGCGCGCGCCGATCATGGACCCATAACCACAGGCACGCGTGGTTACGGGGACTCGGAGTGATCAGCTCGCATCACGACATCTTCCTGTGGTTATGGGTCCCGGATCGGCGCTTACGCTTGTCCGGGACGACAGCGGAATGTGTGGCGACGGATTGCCTCACACCAACCGCAGCACCACCGCCCCGAGCGCCCCGACCCACAGCGCCATTGCGGCGAGCGCCTGGATCGCAAAGCCGGTGCCGCGCTTGGCCACGGCTTGCGAATAGCCGATGAAATAGACGATCCGGCCGATGATCCAGATCGCGCCAATCGCCGCCGCGATGGCGTCGCTGATATAGATCGCGAACAGCCAAAGGGCCGGCAAGAAGATCGGCATCCATTCCAACGTGTTCATCTGGATGCGGAAGGCCCGTTCGAAATCCGGATGCCCCGACATCGCAGGTACCTTCACGCCGGTCTTGGTGCGAGAGCGCGAGACGTTGATGGAGGTGAAGAAATAAAACGCGATCGCCAGCAGCGTGACGAGGGCGGTGAGATGATACATCGTCGTTCCTTCGAAGAGATCGCGCCTCAATAGCCGGTCAGCTCGAGATAGCCAACGCCGTCATGTGTGCCGGCAAAGCTGATCGGCCCTTCCCAGTACGAGAAGCCGGTCCCCATCCAGGCGTTCGGATTGAGCGGCTTGCAGAGGATCGAGAATGATCGAGCGGGGATCGCGATCTGCCATTGCACCGGCAGCTTGCGTCCCGCGACCTCAGCCGTCGCCTTCGGCATCATCTGGATGTCGCTGCCTGCAATCATCTGCGTCTCGCCGGCCGCGCTGATCCAATTGCCGAACGGATAATTTCTGGCGTCCTTCTGCCGCAGCCGGTACAGCATCAGCTTGTCTCCGGATGACAGATGCAGCGACAGCCAGTCCCAGCCGGTCTGGTCGGCGTCGAGTGGCTGGCTGCTCCATTCCCGGTCCATCCAGGCCTGGCCCGAGACATCGACCGGCTTGTCGTCGATGCTGAGCGTACCGCGCGCGCGGTAGAACGGCTGGCTGTAGTAGTACGAGGCCTGCCCACGCTCCGACTTTCGGCTGAAGCCGCGATCGCCCTGCAGCACGACCGGCCGGTCGGCCTCGAGCGTCAGTGCGTAGCTGAAATCGGCGCCAGCTGCCTTCAGCGACAGCGGCGCCAAAGCGCGGTCATCGGTGCGGTCAAAACTCTTCATCTCCCAATCGTCAATCCAGGCATCGAACGGTTTTGCCGTCACGCCGGCTTGCCCGACGCCACCCCGTGAAAACGTTTCAGAGAAGCGGTGAGTGTCGGCGCGCGTCACCGCGGCATGCGCCATCCACACCTGTTGATTGGCCCAGCCCTCGCCTTGCGGACCTGGCTGCGCCGCCTGGCGGAACAGCGTCCATTGCAGGCCGCACGCCGCGCCGCGCGCGTCGACGAGGTTTGCCGTGAGATACCACCACTCGATACGAAACTGCGGATGCGGTCCGTGATCTTCGGGGAAGGTGAATGTCTTTCCCGGCGTTACCTTTGTAAACCCATCGGCGGTCTCGGCGAGTCCGGCATAGCCCTGCGCGCCGGCGCGGCGCGGGAGGGCGAGGGCGACGATGCCACCGGCGAAGGCGCGCCGCGTGATGGCTTCAGCGCTCATTGGCAAACACCTTGACGAGATTCGCCGGCTGCATCCGCGCCAGCCGCACCATCGGGAGCAGCGCTGCAAGCAGCGAGGCGAAGAGCGCCACCGCGACCAGCTCCACCAGATGCAACGGAAAGACGTGGAACGGCAGCCGCCAGCCGAAAGCTTTCACGTTCACGATTGCAATCAGGCACCACGCGACCAGCAGTCCGAGCGGCACGGCCAGCAGTGCCGTGAACAGCGCGACCGAGAGCGTCTTGGTCAGCTCGATTGCGGCAAGGCGTGGCCGGGTCAGGCCGATCGCCCACAGCGGCGCAAGCTGCGGCAGTCGGGAGTTCGCCAGGGTCAGCAGGCTCGTGAGCAATGCGATTCCGGCGACGCCGAGCGTGAAGGCGTTCAGCGCCGACGTCACCGCAAAGGTGCGGTTGAAGATGCGGATCGATTCCGCCTTCACCGTCGCCTGGTCGGCGATTCTGCGGTCGTCGAGCCCGAACTGCTTCTGCAAAGCCGCAATCAGGCCGGGGATATTCTCTCTCGCGACGATCAGGCCGATCCGCGTCTGCGGCGTCTGCGGAAACTGCCGGATCAATGCGGCGACGTTCACAGTGAGCTGCCCCTTGGGGTTGCCGTAATCGGCATAGATGCCGACGATGTCGAGCTCCCAGGTCCCGCCCGGCGCCGGCACCTCGACGACGTCGCCGATCTGCACGTTCAGCCGCCGGCTCAATTGCTCGCTGATGAAGGCGGCATTGCCCGGTACCAGGCGGGTCCAGGCGCGCGGCGCGGTCTCGAGTAGCGGCCAGCGCTCGCGATAGAGCGCGTGATCGGGCAGGCCGAGCAACTCGACCGGCTGGCCCTGAACCTGCGCCTCCGCGCGCCCGCCCGAGAGGATCGCCTGAACATCGCTGCGATCCTTCAGCCAGTTCCGGATCGCGACGCCTTGCGCATTGTCGGACGCGCTGACGTAGACGTCGGCGGCGAGCCGCCCGTTGAGCCAGCCGATGAAGGTGCGGCTGAAGGTCTCCACCATGGTGGAGACCCCGACGTTGACGGCAAGCGCGAGCAAAAGCGCCATTAGCGCCAGCGACAATCCGGAGAGCTGCTGCCGGCTGTCCGCCCAGAACCACAGCACGAGCGGGCCTCGCGCGAAGCGCTGGCCTACGAGCAGGATGATGTCGAGGAAGGCCGGCAGGATCAGTGCCGCACCGAACATCAGCGCGGCCAGCACGCCGAACCCTGCGATCAGTGATTGCCCGTAGTGGAGCAGCAGCAGCGCGACGGCGAACGCGCCGCAGGCCGCACAGCTCTGCAGGATCAGCCAGCGGCGTTGCCGCTGCTGCCAGGCGCCCGGCTGCGCCGTCGCCAGCACCGGCATCCTGATCGCCTTGATCAGGCTGGTCGCCGCCGCCACAAGCGCACCCGCCACGCTGATCCCGATGCCGGCGAGCCACCATTCGGGCCGCAGGCTGAGCTGCCCAGGGATCTGCGCGCCATAGAGTCCGCGCAGCGAGGCCGCGACATCGGGCAGCAGGGCGGCTGCGATGAAATAGCCGCACGCGAGCCCGATCAGGCCTGCGACCAGCGCCAGCGCCACCAGCTCGACCACCAGCACCGTATTGACTAGCCGCGCCGAGGCGCCACAGGCCCGCAAAGTGCGCAGCATTGGCAGCCGCTGCTCGAACGCAAGGCCGACGGCCGAATTGACGATGAACAGGCCGACGAAGAACGACAGCAGGCCGAAGGCGGTGAGGTTGAGATGAAAACTGTCGGTGAGACGCTCGAGCTCCGTCTCCGCATTGGGCTCGACTCGCTCTAGCTGCTCGCCGACCACGCTCGCGAGCGGTGCGGGCTTGCCCCTCGGCTTGCCGATCAGCAGCCGCGAGACCTGGTCGGGCTTGCTCAGCAGCCGCTGTGCCACGCCGATATCGACCACGAGCACATCGGGTGCGAGCTGCGGCTGGACCCGCAGCGGCGGCAGCCTTGCGCCGCTGCTGATCGCCGGGGCCGCGCCTTCTGCTTGCTGCAAGCCCCTCAACGTCTCCCGGGCCACCAATGTCTGGCCGGGCGGAGCAACGAAGCTGCTGAGATCCGTGGCACCCAGGCGTGGCGCGTTGCCGACATCGACCGGCAGCGTGACCGGCTCGATGCCGAGCAGCCGCACCGAATGCCCGTTGATCTGGACGCGCCCCTCCAGCACCGGCGACACCGGCCAGCCGGCGCGGCGGAGCTTTATGAACAGCTCCTGCGGGAAAGTCGCCGCATTGGGAGCGACCAGCATCGCGGTGCGCACGCCGCCGAATGTCGCTGCAGCGCGGTCATAGGCATTGCGGGCCTGCTGATTGATGGCCTGCACCCCGCTCCACAGCGCGGTCGCCGCAATCAGGCCAATCAGCAGCGTCGCGAACTGCATCTTGTGGCGCCGCCAATGGCTGAGCAGCACGGCGAGAACCCAGAGCGCGCGCTTCATGAAATGCGCCCCGCATGCAACGTGAGATGACGGTCGAGCGTGGCGGCGAGATGCAGGCTGTGCGTCACCATCAGGAAGCCGCAGCCGGTGCGCGCGACGAGGTCGCGCGCCAGCGCCAGCACCTCCTCGGCGGTAGCTTCGTCGAGATTGCCGGTCGGCTCGTCCGCCAGCAGCAGCGCGGGCTTTGTCGCCAGCGCCCGGCCGATCGCGACCCGCTGCTGCTGGCCGCCTGATATTTGCTCTGGATACCGTTTGAGCAGGCTGCCGAGTCCGAGGCGCTCGACAAGCTCTTTCGTCCAGGCCGCATCATGCCGGCCGGCGATCCGCGCCTGGAAGGCGAGATTGTCCGCGACGGAGAGGCTCGGGATCAGGTTGAACTGCTGAAAGACCAGGCCAACGCGATTCCGCCGCAAGCTGGCGCGTCCGGCATCCGATAGCGTGGTGACCTCGGCGTCACCCAGCCGGATCGAGCCGCCATCGGCGGCGTCGAGGCCGGCGATCAGGTGCAGCAGGGTGCTCTTGCCGCTGCCGGATTCACCGGTCAGCGCGACGCGCTCGCCAGCCCCGAGATCGAGGTCGACGCCGCGCAGAATATGGACGGGCTCGCCGGCCGAAGAGAAGGTCTTTGAGAGGTTTCGGATGCTCAGCACGATGACGGCGCCGGACGGAATTAACGGAATTGCTGCCTAGCACACCTGATGCGGAAATGCCGGGGTTGCGTTGGCCCTGAAGCCGCTGTTAGCTTCCAAAACGGCCAAATCAAGAAAGTGCCGAAACGACATGCGGGGAGAATGATGAGCGCTCAGGAAACGCCGAATGTGGCGGCCAAGACGACCAAAACGCCAAAGGGCGCCTGGACTGTTACATTTCTCCTCTTTCTTTTCATGGTGGTGAACTTCGCCGACAAGATCGTGGTCGGTCTCGCCGGCGTGCCGATCATGACCGACATGAAGCTCAGCGCCGAGCAGTTCGGCCTGCTCGGGTCCTCGTTCTTCTTCCTGTTCTCGATCTCGGCCATCGTGGTCGGCTTCATCGTCAACAAGGTGCCGACGCGCTGGGTGTTGTTGACGCTGGCGGTGATCTGGGCGGTGTCGCAGTTCCCGATGGTCGGCACAGTCTCCTTCACCACGCTCTTGATCTGCCGAATCGTCTTGGGGGCGGGCGAAGGGCCGGCCTTCTCGGTCGCCGCGCACGCCATCTACAAATGGTTTCCCGACGAGAAGCGCACGCTGCCGACCGCGATCCTGTCACAGGGCTCGGCCTTCGGCGTCATCTTGGCGGTGCCGGCGCTGAACTGGATCATCGTCAACCATTCCTGGCACTACGCCTTCGGCGCGCTCGGGGTCGTCGGCCTGATCTGGGTCGCAGCCTGGCTCGCGCTCGGCAAGGAAGGCCCGCTGGAGGATACCGAGGTCCTGGCCGTCACCGAGCCGAAGATTCCGTACGTGCAGCTGCTGACCTCGCGCACCTTCCTCGGCTGCGTGATCGCGACCTTCGGCGCTTATTGGGCGCTGTCGCTCGGCCTCACCTGGTTCACGCCGTTCATCGTCAAGGGGCTCGGCTTCTCGCAGAGCCAGGCCGGCTTCATCTCGATCCTGCCCTGGGTATTCGGCGCCACCATCGTTCTCCTCACCGGCTGGATCTCGCAGGTGATGATGGCCCGCGGCTACACCACGCGCGTCTCGCGCGGCGTGCTCGGCTCGGTGCCGCTCATCGTCGGCGGCCTGATCCTCACCGCGATGGCGCATGTCGAGGGCGCCGGCCTGCAGATCGCGCTGCTCGTCCTCGGCTCCGGACTCTGCGGCGCGATCTACGTGGTCTGCCCGCCGATGCTCGGCGAGTTCACGCCGGCCTCGCAGCGCGGTGCAGTGCTCGCGATCTACGGCGCGCTCTACACGCTTTCAGGCATCATCGCGCCGAGCGTGATGGGCACCGTGATCCAGCGCGCCAGCAGCATGCTCGATGGCTACCTGACGGGCTTCACCATCAACGCGGTGGTCATGATCGGCTCCGGCGTCATTGGCCTGCTGCTGTTGTGGCCGAACACGGAGAAAGCCAGGCTGACACGTGGTGCGGCGGCGCAGGGCACGGCGCTGAAGGGCGCAGTGTCGCCGACGTAAGTCGCGGCTCTCTCTTACCGTCCCCTGGAGGGGGAGGGTCGCTGCGCATGTAGCGAAGCGGAATGCGTAGCGGGGTGGGGTGACGGTGTTTCCCCATCCAGCAGTGCCCGAGAGGAGAGATCACCCCACCCCGCTCGCGCTGCGCGCGATCGACCACGGGCGAGCTACGCTCGTCCCGGACCCCTCCAGGGGAGGGTAAGCGGCTGCCTCGTTAGCCTTCGCAGGAACGACAGTTGAATTTGTGTCGATGCCGACGGCTCAATTTGCTTTCGCCGGCCGGCGCTCCGTGAACGGCGACAGCACCACCGTCGCCACCATGAAGATCACGGACGCGCCGAACACCCAGTGCGGCGCGCTTTGATCCATGATCCAGCCGAACAGCAGCGGTGAGACGATGCCACCGAGGTTGAAGCCGGTAGAGGCGATGCCGAAAGCGCGCCCCGCGGCACCCGGAGGCGCGGCATTGCGCACCAGCATGTCGCGCGAAGGCGCGATCACGCCGGAGAGGAAACCCGCGGTCGCCATCGTCGCCGTCAAGGCCCAGCCCGGCAGCGTCACCAGCGCGATCAGCAGCACGATGGCCGCATTCGCGGCGAAGCAGGCTGCGGCGACATAGCCGTGACGCTCGGTGCGGTCGGCGAGGAAGCCGCCGGCGAGTACGCCCGCGGCGCTTGCGGCGAGAAACGCCGTCAGCGCGACATTGGCGATCGAATAGGACGTGCCGTAGCCGCTCATCAGCGCCACCACGCCGAAATTGTTGATGCCGGCAACCGACAGGCTCAGCAGCATGAACAGCGCAGTCAGCGTGATCAGCGCCGGCGTGATGATGGCCTGCTTTGGCGCGCTTTCGCTGCCGGGCTTCTTCTTGTGCGCACCGGCATCGGGTATGTTCATGATGATCAGCAGCAGCGCCACCGCAATGCCGATCGCGCCCGAGGCGATCAGCGCGCCGGTGCCGCCGGACAGCGTTACGAGCGCGGCCACGATCGCCGGTGCGACGGCGCCGCCGAGAAAGCCGGCAAAGGTATGGATCGAGAAGGCGCGGCCCATCCGCCCCTCGTCCATGTGCTCCGCAAGAATCGCGTAATCGGCGGGATGATAGACGCTGTTGGCAAGACCCAGCAGCACTGCGCAGGCGATCAGCGAGGCGTAGCTGAGATGCAGACCGAGCAGGATCAGCGCGGCGCCGCCGAGCGCGAGCCCGGCCAAGAGAATGCGCCGCGCGCCAAAATGGTCGACGAGGTAGCCGGTCGGCGCCTGGGTTAACCCCGATACCACCGCGAACACGGTGAGGGCGAAGCCGAGCTCGACATAGCCGACGCCGAGCTTCTCCTTCAGGAACGGAAACAGCATCGGCAGGACCAGCAGATGGAAATGGCTGACCCAATGCGCGATCGAGATCCCCGTCAGCGTGCGCAGCGCACTGTCCGTCTTGCCTTGTTGCGGTGCGGCGAGAACGTCGACCATTGCAGTTCCGTTTCACTCCCGATGGACCGGCAAACTATCGGGGCTGGCGGTTATTTGTCCATGAACGCAGGCGCATGGCAGGTAGTGCGGGCGGGGCCGTGCGGGGTCAGGTGTGCTTCACGCCGTTGTCCCCGGCGAGCGCAGGAACGACAGCGGAGCTGCATCCTCAGAACGGCTCGTCGTCCGGGCCATAGCGGTCGCGCTTCGGCGTTGCGATGTCGCCGTCTTCGTAGTCGTCGTCATCGGTCTCGCGCCGGCGCGGGGCCCTCTTCGCCTTGTCGTCCGCGGGCTTCTTCTCGGTGATCTTGGGCGGCTCGCTCGACTTGCCGGTCTTGGCCATGGCTGGTCCCGGATGGGTGATGCTGCATCCGAATCTACCTGCCAAATATGTGCGGCGCCTGATTTATCTCAAGGGGCGACGAGATCGTCAGTGCACCACCGGCCCGCCCGCCTTCTTCCAGGCATCGAGGCCGCCGGCGATATGTGCGGTGTTGAGAAGCCCCGCCTCCTTTGCAGCCGCAACGGCCATCGCCGAGCGTTCGCCGAAGGCGCAGAAGAACACCACGCGGCGGCCGCTAGCGGCCGCGACCTCGCGCAGCATGCCGCCGGGCTTGAGGCTCTCCTCGACGGAGGGATACGGCGTGTGCAGCGCGCCTTCGAGCATGCCGTGCTTCATCCGCTCATTGGTCTCGCGCAAGTCCACCAGCAGGATGTCGGGCCGGCCGAGGCTGCGGATCGCCTCGATCGCGCTGAGCGCGCGGCCTTCCTTCTCCAGCTCTTCCTGGTGCAGGCCGACATGCATGTTGGCGGGAATCGCCACATCCATCATCTTCGGATTGGGCAGCTTCAGATTGGCCATCAGCTCGACATATTCGTCGACCGAGCGCACCTGGAGCCGTGGATTGTAGCGTTTTTCCTCGCCGATGGTGGAGACGGTGTCGCCCTTGTAGTCGTGGGCCGGAAACACCATCGTCTCGTCCGGCAGCTTCAAGAGGCGGTTGAAGATCGAATCGTATTGCGCGCGCGCCGAGCCGTTCTGGAAATCGGTGCGGCCGGTGCCGCGGATCAGCAGCGTGTCACCGGTGAAGACGCGGTCGCCCATCAAATAAGAATAGGAATCGTCGGTGTGGCCCGGCGTGTACATCACGTCGAGCGACAGGCCCTCGATCGTCACCTTGTCGCCGTCGGCCACCCGCATGGCGACGACGTCGGCCTTGGTCTGGTCGCCCATCACGGTCATGCAATGGGTGCGATCGCGCAGCTCGCCGAGGCCGGTGACGTGGTCGGCATGCAGATGCGTGTCCACCGCCTTGACCAGCTTGAGGTCGAGCTCGCGCAGCAATTGGCAGTAGCGGTCGACCTTCTCCAGCACGGGGTCGAGAATCAGCGCCTCGCCGCCGGGGCGGCTGGCGAGGACGTAGCTGTAGGTGCCCGAAACGCTGTCGAAGAGCTGTCGGAAGATCATGGCAGGACCCGGCTTGGAACTGACTTCCAAGATTCTACTACAATACGGGTCGGAAAGAGAAGTAATTCACTGCATGAGCAGAAAAATTTAGAAGATTATTATTATGGTCGCATGATCGCGGACAAAACACATCATCCCAGTCCTGCAATGCCTGGATTGCCTTCGACGCCTTTCAGCGTCACGCCGGAGCCGAGCCGTTCGGGCATCATCCGGCCCGAGCGCAGATATTTGCCGACCACGTCCCACACCGGCGCGCCCTGCTGGCCGTTGACTGAGGCCCAGCCCGCGACCTTGTAGCGGTGGCTGGCGCTGAGCGCCTTGCCGCTGCCGAGCTTCAGCTCCGAGATGCGGCTGCCGATCGCAGCGTCCGGCGTGCAGGTGTAGCTGAGCCCGCCGGCACGCACCATGTCGCCGCCCTGCTGGTAGTAGGGATCGGCGTTGAAGAGGTTGTCGCAGACGTCCTCGAGCAGGTCCTTGATCTGGGCCCCCGTCATCTCCTGCACATAGGTCTCGGGATAGGTGATCGCGGTTTCCGCGAGCAGATCCTCCATGGTCATGGCCTGGCCGGACAGCGCGGTGACGCCCCAGCGGAAGCCCGGCGACAGCGCGATTTCGGCATCGAGCTCGGTGCGCAGCGCGGTGCAGATCAGCTCGTCCATGGGGCCGGAGAAATTGCCGCGGCGATAAAGCAGCCGGTCGGGCGTCGCGATCTTTTCCGACCAGTCGGCCACGTGTGGTGCACGGACCCGGCCTATCAGCTCGGCCATCGCCGGATCGGGCTTCAGCAGCTCCGAATAGACCGGCAGCAGACGATATCTGGCATCGCTGACTTTGCCGCTGTCGAGCGCGAGATCGAGCACACCCAGAAATTTCCCGTTGGAGCCGGCATTGGTGACGAGCGTCGTACCACCTGCGTTCTTCACCGGCATGGGCTGCGGCACGGCATCATGGGAGTGGCCGCCGAGAATGACGTCGATGCCGGTGACCCGGCTGGCGAGCTTGAGATCCACGTCCATGCCGTTGTGCGACAGCAGCACGACGGCGTCGACCTTGTCGGTGCCGCGCAAGGCATCGACATGCTTCTGCAACTCCTCCTCGCGGATGCCGAAGCTCCAGTCCGGTGTGAACCTCCTGGGATGCGCGATCGGAGTGTAGGGGAAGGCCTGGCCGACGATCGCGATGCGATGCCCGCCGAGCTCCTTGATGACGGAAGGCTTGAACACGCGCCCAGTGGCCTTGTCGAAGGCGGGCGCGTCGTTGAACGCGGCCTCTTCGGTCAGGAACACGTTCTGGGCCAGGAACTCGCCCTTGAAACGCTCGAGATTGTCGCGCAGCGCCTGCTCGCCATAGGTGAATTCCCAATGGCCCGTCATCGCCTCGATGCCGAGCAGATTGGCGACCTCGACCATGTCGCGGCCCTGCATCAGGTTGGCCAGCCCCGTGCCCTGCCAGAGATCGCCGCCGTCGACGAGCAGCGAACGCCGCTCGCCGACATCGGCGCGCAGGCGATCGACCAGCGTCTTCAGATGGGCAAAGCCCCCGAGCTTGCCGAAGCGGCCTGCGGACTTCTCGAACTCGAAGCAGGTGAAGGCATAGGCATCGGCGCTGTCGGAGCGGATGCCGAAGCGCTCGAGAAAGGCCCGGCCGACCAGATGCGGCGGCCGTCCCGCCATCTCGCCGATGCCGATATTGACGCTGGGCTCGCGGAAATAGACCGGATTGAGCTGCGCATGCGTGTCGGTGATGTGCAGGATGCGCGCATTGCCGAACCGTTCGAGGTCGTAGATGCTGGCGGCGTCAGCGCCGCGGGCGAGCCGCGGCAGGCCAATCGTTGCCGCGGCAAGGCCTGCACCTTTCAGGAAATCGCGGCGGCGGATCGCCATTCAAGAATTCTCCGCGCCTCTCGTGGGGACTGCGTTCACCGCGGGGCAGTCTAGCGGATTTCCATCGCCTTCCAGGCTTCTTTTTCGGAAACAGCCTGGAAGATCGACGCTCTCGCCAGCGCTTCGGCTTCCCTGGCCGCGGCCACCGCACGGCCGAAATCGCCGCCATCGGCAGCCCTTTTCGCGGCCGCCAGCGCAGATACGGTCACCGTCCACTGGTTGCGCATGCCCGCCGCCTCCTTGGAGGCGGCTTCGGCGGCCGCATAGGCCGCCTTGTAGTCCGCCTCACTCGCCGCGCGCGCGGATGGCGCAAGGCTCAAGGCGAGCAGCATGGCCAAGCCAAGTGACAGCTTCATGGCCGTGCTCCCGGTCCCGAGATCGGCAGGCCGTTGGCGACGTAGGACAGGAAATATTCGACGTCGCGATATTCATCCGACTGCGGCTCCAGTGGAACCGCGCGGGTCTGGCTGTTGCAGGTAACGAAGCGGCGGCTGGTCGTGCCCATGCCGCTCCATTCGGAGCGGTAGATCGGCATCGCGTTGAGGATGCCGAGCGCTGGGGCGAGGGTCTCGGCGCGGATGCGCTCGCCCGGGCTCTGCACGTGGCAGCTCGCGCAGGAGAAATTCATCTGGCCGCGCCGCGTGTAGAAATAGCGCTTGCCGTTCTCGTACGCCGCCAGCGCGCGGGGATCGTCGGGGATCTTGATGTCCATCAGCTTGCCGCGCGAGGTGTAGGCCATGTAGGCGGTGAGCGAGGCCATCTCGTCCTTGACGTAGGAATAGGGCGCCTCGCCATTGGCCTCGCGGCAGCGGTTGAGCGCGAGCTCCAGCGTGATGACCTTGCCTTCGCCGCTGTCGAAGTACGGATAGTTCTGGCGGATGCCGATGCCGCCGTTCGGAAAGCAGTCGGCATAGGTCTTGCCGTTCTTGAACGGGGTCGAGAACATCTCCTTGCCGGCCTCGAGCGCGAACTCGTAAGGAGGGAATTCCTCCTTCTCCTGCCACTGCCGCTTCATGTCCTCGTTCATGGAATACGGACCGTTGACGAAATCCTCATGCTTCACGTTCGGAAATTTCTGGAAGAAGAAGTTCTGGAACGCCTTGGCGTCGGCGACGGGATCGACCTTGTCGGCAGCGATCACGCGCGGCGCGGCGAGCGCGAACGCGACGAGCGCAGCGCTGAGCGAGCCCAGCAGGAGGTGGATGCGGGCCTTCATCACGCGATCTTCGCGGTGGTCGTATCCGAGCCGCCCTTGTTGTCGGTCCAGGAGATCTTGAGCTCGTCGCCCTTCTTGGCGCCCTTGAAGCTGAACTTGACGTAGGGGTCCTTGGAGACCGCTGTGCCCCAATCGGCGACGAACACGTCCTTGCCGTTACATTCGAACTTCAGCTGCTGGATGAAATGCGCCAGGATCAACTCGCCCTTGGAGTCCTTGACGAGGCCGGTGTCCATGGGGTG
Organism: Bradyrhizobium sp. BRP23; assembly: GCF_020194135.1. Taxonomy (NCBI): domain Bacteria; kingdom Pseudomonadati; phylum Pseudomonadota; class Alphaproteobacteria; order Hyphomicrobiales; family Nitrobacteraceae; genus Bradyrhizobium; species Bradyrhizobium sp. BRP23. The sequence goes on from NZ_JADYVW010000018.1 coordinate 62,683, forward strand.
CTGGATCAGCGTCTGCACCTCGGTGATGTCGCCGGTCGATGTTGCGCGCACGCGAATGCTGGATGCCATGTCGAACTGCCTCGCTTAGCCGCCGCAACCGCCGACGGTGACCTTGACCTCCTTGGTCGCGCTGTAGAGCTTGCCGTCGGCCTCTACGATCGCGGTCAATTTGGTGGTCCTGGCCATCTTGAGCCGGTTGGCGACGGCAGGGATCGTGCCATCGGGAATCCTGTAGCTGGCCGCCAGCGCGCTCGGGTTCTCCGCCACGAAGAACGAGATCGAGGTGACCTTGTCCAGCGTCGTCGTCACCGAGATCGGCACGACGCCGCCGTTCTCGGCGATCTCCGGCGCATCCAGCTTGACCTTGTCCGACGGCTCGGCGGCCTTGCCGTAGAGCGCCTTGATCGCATCCGCCTCGCTCTTCTGCCTGAAGGCCTCTTCCGGATATTTGTCGTTCGCCGCGGCGCGCGCGGGCGCGAACGGCAGATTGCCGAGGCCGAGCAGCGCCACGGAGGTAGCGCCCTGAAGGATCAGGCGCCGCGTCGGATGAGGCCTCCAATGAGGCTTGGGGGTCGTGGTCATCTCAAGTCTCCTAGGGGCCGCCGGCGGTTACAGGGTCTGCAGGAAATCAACAATCGCGTTGATCTCCTGCTCGGTCAAAATCCGGTTCCGGCCGAACGGCGGCATCATGGTTTGCGGATTGCGCTTGGTCTCGTCGAAGATGATCGCGGTGAGCTCGTTGCGATCGGGGTATTTGGCCTTGATGTCCTTCAGCTCCGGTCCGATCGTCCCCGGCAGGTCGCCGCCTTTGATGACGTGGCAGGTGAGGCAATTGCCCTTGCCGCGGTCGAAGGCGAGCTTCTGGCCTTCCGTCACGGTGGATTGCGCCCCCGCCGGGGCCATTGCCGCGCCGGCGAGGAGGGCCAGCGCAGCAAGCAGAGCGGGCTTGCGAGGAAAGGCGGTCAAGGCATCGTCCCGGCGTTATCTCGATGATCTCGTTTGCGGAATTGTTCAAAAGCACAAAGGCCATCGCCTGACAATCAAGACTATGCACGCGGTGAAATGGAGTTAATATCCTGCGCATTGCAACTGACGAGATAGTTCGTTCATTCGGATGGGCGTGAACTAGCAGATTATTCTCGGACGTTTGGCCGCCTTTTCCGGTTCGCATTTTTTGGGGACGTCACTTGGCTGAATATGTGGTCGAATTTGGCAGGGATGGCGGACGGGTCGAGCCGGATGGCCGGCTCGATGCGCCGGCCTTCCATCGCAATCACGAACCGATCTGGGCGGCGCTGGAAAAGCATCTCGCGGATGCGACCGGCAGCGTCGTGGAACTCGGCAGTGGAACCGGGCAGCACGTGGTGCATTTCGCCCGCCACACGCCGGGCCTGATCTGGTGGCCGAGCGATCTCAACCAGCGCCACCTCAAGAGCATCGAAGCCTGGCGCGTGCATGCCGGCCTGCCGAACATCCGCCCACCCCTGCGCATCGATCTCACCGATCCCGACTGGTGCCCGGAAATGAAAAGCGGGCAGGGGCCGACCAGCCTCGCGGCCGTGTTCTGCGCCAATGTCATTCACATCGCGCCCTGGGCCGTGGCCGAAGGCCTGTTCGCCGGCGCCGGGCGTTATCTGCGCCGCGACGGCAAGCTGTTCCTCTACGGCCCCTTCAAGCGCGACGGCAAGCATACCGCGCTCAGCAATGCGGTGTTCGACACCTCCTTGCGCGAGGGCAATCCCGAATGGGGCGTGCGCGACGTCGTCGACGTCGAGAAGCTGGCGAAGGCGGCAGGCCTCGGCCTCGTCGACACGATCGAGATGCCCGCGAACAATCTGACGCTGGTGTTTGCAAGAGGCTAGGAGGTCGTCATGCCCGGGCTTGTCCCGGGCATCCACGTTCTTCGGGCGGTAAGGCAAGGCGTGGATGGCGGGGCCAAGCCCGGCCATGACGATGTGGAGACGTCAGCGCACCCAACTCTAGCCTTCATCCCGCCACCCGATCTTCTCCTTCAAGAACCGATAGCCCAGCACCTCGAAACCGGCGCGCTCCTTGTTGTCCTTGCCGTAGCCGTGGCCGCCTGCGGGCGGCTCGTAGAACCAGGCCTCATAGCCCATGGCCTGCAGCTTTGCCGCCATCTTGCGGGCATGGCCGGGATGGACGCGGTCGTCGCGCCGCGTGGTCGCAATCAGGATCGGCGGGTACGACTGGCCGTCCCTGACGTTGTGATAGGCGGAGTAGGTCTTCAGCCACTCCCATTCGTCGGGCTTGTCGGGATCGCCATATTCCGCGATCCAGCTCGCGCCGGCGAGCAGCTTGGTGTAGCGGCGCATGTCGATCAGCGGGATGGTACAGAACAATGCGCCGAAACGCTCGGGGTAGCGTACCAGCATGTTGGTGATGAGGATGCCGCCGTTCGATCCGCCCTGCGCGGCGATGCGTTTTGCGCTCGTCACACCGCGGCGGACGAGATCGGCCGCGACCGCGGCGAAATCGTCGTGTGAAAGCTTCTTGCCGGCAAGCCGTCCGGCATCGTGCCAGCGCGTGCCGAACTCGCCGCCGCCGCGCAGATTCGCCTGCACAATCGTGCCGCCGCGCTCCAGCCACAACTTGCCGAGCGAGGAATTGTAGTACGGCTTCACCGAGTGACCAAAGCCGCCATAGGCGCTCAGATAGACCGGCGCATCGCCGGTCTCGCCGGCAGGGCCCGTCTGCACATAGGGGATACGCTCGCCGTCAACGGAGATCGCCTCGTGCTGCGTCACCACGAGGCCATCGGCGGTGAACGTCTTCGGCGCCTGCTTCAGCACGATCGGGCTTGCGACGCCGCGCTCGATCAGCAGCAGCGCCGGCGGCGTCAGCGGGTCCTGCACATTGGCGAGCAGATCGCCATTGCTCTCCGATGCATGGCGGTCGAGCGGCCAGACATCGACGACGCCGATCTGCGGCAGGCCGCCAAGTGTCTCGCGGCTCCAGCTAGTGGCAGACGGTGTGCAGATCTCGAAGCGAGGTTTGAGCTCGTCGAGAATCGACATCACCAGCTTTCCTTCCGCCCAGAACAACCCTTGCAGCGCGCGCCGCGGTGCGGGCTCGAACAGGACGACAAAATCGCGGCTGCCGGCGAGGAAGGCCGAGAGCGAGATGCCGAGCACGGTGTCGGTGGCATAGGTCCGGCCATCGACCTGCCAGTCCTTGCGTAGCTTCATCGCGAACCAGTCGCCATGCGCCTGCATCCAAATCCCGGTCGGCAGATCGAGCTTCGTCGTCGTGCCGGCCGCATCGCGCAGCCAGATGGCGTGGTTGAAGAAGTCGATCTGGTCGACGATCCAGACCCGGGGCGCCGCTCCGGTGTCGTCGGCCATGCCATAGATTACCATGTGATCGGCGGTGGTCTCGATGACCATCTGTGCCTGATCGACCGGTTGGCCGCGCCGCCACAGGCGGACGGTGCGCGCATAGCCCGAGCTCGTCGCCATGTCCTCGCCATGCGCGCTTGACAGCAGCAGCGTGTCGGCATCGAGCCAGTCGACGCCGCCTTTCGCTTCCGGCAGCGCAAAGCCGTTCGCCACGAAACTTTTCGTGGCGAGGTCGAATTCCCGCAAGGTGACGGCATCGCTGCCGCCGCGCGACAGGCTCAAGATCGCCCGCGAGCTTCCCGGCATCGTGGCGATACCGCTAAGCAACCAGTCCTCGTCTTCGCTTCTCGCGAGCTGGTCGATGTCCAGCATGGTCTCCCATGCCGGATCGGCTTTGCGAAATTCCGCAAGCGAAGTCCGCCGCCACAGGCCGCGCGGGTTGGCGGCGTCTTTCCAGAGATTGTGCAGGTCGTTGCCGCGCCGGCTGACATAGGGAATGTTGTCAGGTCGGTCATAGATCGCCGCGAGGATGTCGCGATCGTGCTCGAAGGCCTTGCCGCCGAACGCGGCGAGCGTCAGGCTGTTCTGCCGCTCGACAAAATCGAGCGCCTGCCGGCCCTCGATCTCCTCCAGCCACAGCCAGGGATCGTCGTCGGGCGCTTGAAGCGTGGGCCTGTCGTCGACGGACATGAAGGTAACTCCCGGGAAGATCGCGGCGGATAGGATTTGATCGAGCGCAAGCCGTCAAGGGCGTGCAGCGTTATCATCCCAGCGATTGCGTCAGGGGCATGGCCCGCGCCCGTTTGCGCCGGTTGCCGGCCCTCACTCACCCCTCCATAGTGCCGCGAATCAACAGAGCCCTTCGGGCGGAAATGCCGATGCTGGACGTGACTGCCGCCAATGAGATCGCCGACGATGCCCGCGTGCGCGCCAACGTGGTGCGCCTCGCCGCCGCGCAGGCGCTGACCGGCGCCAACTCGGCCGTGATCTTCGCCACCGGAGCGATCGTCGGCGCCACGCTCGCGCCCGACATGTCGTTCGCGACCGTGCCGATCTCGATGTATGTGGTCGGGCTCGCCGCCGGGACGCTGCCGACCGGCGCGATCTCGCGCCGCTTCGGCCGCCGCGCCGCCTTCGTCATCGGCACGGGTCTCGGCACGCTCACCGGACTGCTCGGCTCGCTCGCAATCCTGCGCGGCTCGTTCGCGCTGTTTTGTCTCGCGACCTTCCTCGGCGGCCTCTACGGCGCGGTGGCGCAATCCTATCGCTTCGCCGCCGCGGATGGCGCCAGTGCGGCCTACCGGCCGAAGGCCGTGTCCTGGGTGATGGCGGGCGGCGTGTTCGCCGGCGTGCTCGGTCCGCAGCTCGTGCAATGGACCATGGATGTCTGGCAGCCTTATCTGTTCGCCTTCAGCTTCCTGGTGCAGGCCGCCGTCGCGCTGATCGCGATGGGCATCGTCGCTGGCGTCGATATGCCGAAGCCCGCGCCGGCCGATCTGCACGGCGGCCGGCCGCTGCTCACGATCGTGGCGCAGCCGCGCTTCATCGCGGCAGCGCTGTGCGGCGTCATCTCCTATCCCATGATGAACCTGGTCATGACCTCGGCGCCGCTTGCGATGAAGCTGTGCGGCCTGTCCGTGTCCGATTCCAATTTCGGCCTGCAATGGCACATCGTTGCGATGTACGGGCCGAGCTTCTTCACGGGCACGCTGATCGCGCGCTTCGGCGCTCCGAAGATCGTCGCCGCCGGCCTGCTGCTGGAAGCGGGCGCCGCCATCATCGGTCTCTCCGGCCTCACGGCGATGCATTTCTGGGCGACGCTGATCGTGCTTGGCGTAGGCTGGAATTTCTCCTTCATCGGCGCCTCCGCGCTGGTGTTGGAGACACATCGCCCGCAGGAACGCAACAAGGTGCAGGCCTTCAACGATTTCCTGGTGTTCGGCATGATGGCGATCGGCTCGTTCTCGTCGGGCCAGCTGCTCGCCAATTACGGCTGGTCCGCGGTGAACCTCGTGGTGTTCCCGCCGGTGGTGCTGGGTCTTGCGGTGCTCTCGCTGGTCTCCTGGGCGAAGCGCCGCAAGGCGCGGCTGGAGGCAGCCATGGGCGAATTCCCCGACGCGGTCTAGTTTGGCAAGAGGCTGTCAGCAGCGTTAATACTTCGATGCAGGTCGAAGTGATTTTCGAGGGCCGCGTTGTTACATGATGCTCGTCATGAAGAAGCGAGCGCAGAGCCAGGCGCTTGCGGGGGATGCGAAGGAGAAGCGCAAATGCTCGACAGTCCCCGCCACGCTGTGCCAATCGACGAATCCTCGCTCCGCTATGAAGGCTGGCGCATCGTCGCGGTCTGCTTCCTGCTCGCGACCTTCGGCTGGGGCCTCGGCTTCTACGGCCAGAGCGTCTACGTCGCCGAGCTGCAGCGCGCGCGGGGCTGGCCGGCCTCGCTGATCTCCTCCGGCACCACGTTCTTCTACCTGTTCGGCGCGCTGTTGGTCGTCTTCGTCGGCGAGGCCGTGCGGAAATACGGTCCGCGGCTGAGCCTGATCGCCGGGACGCTGGCGATGGCGGCGGCTGCGGTCGCGATCGGCGCGGTGCGCGAGCCCTGGCAGCTCTATCTCGCTAATGCCGTGCTCGCCTTCGGCTGGGCCGGCACCAGTCTTGCCATGATCACCAATACGATCAGCCTGTGGTTCGACGAGAAGCGCGGCATGGCGATCAGTCTCGCGCTCAATGGCGCCAGCTTCGGCGGCATCGCCGGCGTGCCGCTGCTGGTGGCGTTGATCGGCCATATCGGCTTTGCCGGTGCGATGTACGCCGCCGCCGGCGCCATGCTGGTGCTGCTCGTGCCGGTCATCCTCCTTCTCGTCGGCCGCCCGCCCGATCGCCACGGGTGGCAGGCGGCGGCGAAGGCGAAGCCGCAATCATCGACTGAGATCCGCGCCTGGGCGCTGCGGGACGCCGGCTTCCTCACGGTGACGATCGCCTTCGCCCTGGTGCTGTTCGCCCAGGTCGGCTTCATCGTGCATCTGATCTCGTTCCTCGATCCCGTGATCGGACGCGAGCGCGCCGCCGTGGCCGTCGCGGTGCTCACCGCGATGGCGGTGGTCGGCCGCGTGCTGTTCTCGCTGGTGATCGACCGCATCAATCAGCGCCTCGCGTCCGCGCTGTCGTTCCTCAGCCAGGCCGCCGCGCTTCTCGTCGTCGTCAACCTGCACAACGATTACGTGCTGATCGCGGCCTGCGCCGTGTTCGGCTTTTCGGTCGGCAATCTCATCACGCTGCCCTCGCTTATCGTGCAGCAGGAGTTCGACTCCGCCGCCTTCGGCGTGCTGATCAGCCTCAACACCGCGATCAACCAGGTGACCTACGCGTTCGGTCCCGGCGTGGTCGGTTTCCTGCGCGATCTCTCCGGCGGCTATACGCTGCCCTTCTATCTCTGCATCGCGCTGGAGGTGATGGCGGCGGCGCTGATCATGGTGCGGGGGAAGCCGCGGGCAAAGTTCTCTTCAGTGGGATGAGACGCGCTTGGAGCGGCGTTAGAGCATGATCCGGAAAGTGTGTAGCGGTTTTCCGATACGATCATGCTCAAACAAATTAGTCCGCGACGATCTTGACGCGGTCGCGCACCTTCACCTGCGCGGTGCGATCGAGGCCATTCAGCACGCGGAAGCGCTCGGCGGGATGGTCGACGCCGGCCATGCGGTGGGAGAGCGACTCCACGGTATCGCCGGGCTGCACAGTGATGACCTTGATGCGCAGCGGGCGCGCGGCCTGGATTTCCTCCAGCGTCAGCCGGCGGAACGAGTTGACGGTCTCGCGCGCATTCCGCTCGCTCTCGGTCGATTTCTGCCGTGCCGCGAAGATGAAGCGATAGACGTCGCTGCCGAAGCGCAGCGCATAGACCTTGAACTGCCATTGGTCGCCCTTGGCGGTGGCGGACGCCGCTGGAAAACCGTTGACGGTGAGATCCTCGGTCGAAGCCTTCTCGACGCCTTCCATCCAGCCGGAATTGAGGTAGTCGCCGAGCGACTGTTCGGCCGGCACGCGCACGACGTCGAAGCGCATCGCCTGCGCGCCGCCCTCGCGGACGCCGATCACGGCCTGCGCGGTGTTGTCGAGCGTGAAATTGTCCGGCGCCTGGAAGGTGAAGCCGAGCTTCGGATGCAGGAAGCGCCGGCCGCGGACAAAACCTTCGCTCGGGTCTTCGCCATAGACGAGGTTGTCGATCGCGGCGAGATAGCTTTCGCGATCGCGCTCGGCGCCTTCAGGCGCGGTGTATTGGCGGGCAATGTTCTGCGCGTTCTGGACGCGTTCCGGAGTTGCCGGATGCGACGAGGTGAAGTCCTGCGCGCGCGGATCGAGCGAGCTCTTGCCGGCCTTCAGCTCGGCATTTCGCTCCATCGCGGACAGGAAGCGCGCCGCGCCGTACGGGTCGAAATGCGCCTTGGCGGAGATGCCGACGCCGATGCCGTCGGCCTCGAACTCCTGCTTGCGCGAGAAGCTCGCCATGGTGAGCTTGGTCTTGGCCAGCGCCAGCGCGGTGAGGTCGGGATCGTTGCTCATGTCGGTGACGACGCGGGTGACGATCGCGGCCTGGCGGGCCTGGTCCTCGCGCATTGCCGCGTGCTTGGACAGCACATGCGCCATCTCGTGGCTGAGCACGGAGGACAATTCGGAGGTGTCGCTGGCGAGCGCGAGCAGGCCGCGCGTGACATAGAGCTGGCCGTTGGGCAGCGCGAAGGCGTTCACCGCCCCGGAATTGAGGATGGTGACCTTGTAGCCCTGGTCGGGCCGCTCGGAGGCCGCGACCAGCCGGTCGACGGTCTTGCTGACGAGCGCCTCGAGCTTGGGATCGTCATAGGTCCCGCCATAGCTCGCCAGGATGCGCTCGTGCTCCTTCTCGGTGGCCGGGGTTTGGGCGACGGCGGGCTTCGGCTTCGGCATCGCGACGGCTGCCGGGGTCGCCGCAGTCTGGAACCGGCCCATATCGCCGCAGCCAGCGAGAAGTCCGCCCAGCGCAAGGCAAAGCGCGGCCGGCGCAGCCCGCAGGCGGCGGCAATCGCCCAGTCCGTGCCGTTCTAGCACCCCATTCACGTCGTTTAACCCGTGCCCGGCCTGTCTTAAGGCCTTACCCCTGTCGGCTCGTTTGCGCCCAGCAACTCGATCTGCCCCACGAGGCGTACATCGATGCGTGGCCCCGTATTCCCCTCAACCCAGCCCCGAACGCGAATACGCCGATTCTCCAGGGACTTAAGGGCCATACCAGCGCTTTCGAACGCCGCTAGCGTGCGCTTTGAAATAGTCACGGCAAAGCCGCGTGTCCAGTTTCGTCCGAAGTTGAGGTAGGTCGTTGCCCCAGCTTGCCGGACCGACAGGACTTTGCCTTCGACCACCGTAAAGCGCCCGATCTCCGCCAAAATATCGTCCGGACTTTCCGCGTTTTTTATGGCCGACGGGTCAGCCCAGCTGCCCATTTTTTGGCGCCGCGCCGCAGCTTCGGACGCCATCAGGGCGGCCGCGCAGTCCTTGTCCAGGATCTCGGCGGAGGCGATGGCATCGCCCCGAGCGAGCAGCATGGCCTGCACCGAGATGTCGCCTTCGCCGATGAAGACAAGCGCACTCTGGCGGCCGTAGCGATCAGGCGTGTCGTCAGCGCTCCGCAGCATCACGTCGTGGCCGGCGAGCAGCGAGGTCAGCGCCTGCTTCGTGGTCGCGGTCGGCGCGATGCCGCTGAGGCGGATCTCGCGCCCGTCATCGAGCCGCACGCTGCGCGCATCGACGATGGCAGCGACGCGGCCTTCGCCTTGGGACTCGAACTGGCAGGGGCCCGCGAATGCCGAGCTACTTGCGACGAGAAGACATGCGACGATGAAGCGAAGCCGTTGCGTCACGTGATCCGGAGAGGTTGCATTGCGGCCGGACCTTAACTCATGCGTGGTGAGACGCGAAGGGGCTTTCTCACACCCTTCATTGCGAGGAGCTCTTCGCGACGAAGCAATCCAGACTGTTTCCGCGGACGCATTTCTGGATTGCTTCGCGGAGCCTGTCATCCGGCCGCGCTTCGCGCGGACCCGTTGGCTCGCAATGACAATGCGGGGACAGCTTCCGTCCTCGCGGCATTCCGCTTTGCGGAAAGCGCGCATTGATCATTCATCTGCATCGCACCTGCGCTTGCTGCGCTCTTGCGCATGCGGCATGATTGCGGCAACAGCGAATAGCCAAGAGCAATAACCCAAGAGCAATAACCAAGCCGCCATCAGAGCACGGCGCGATAAGGGAGGTCGTTTTCGATGAAGACTATTTTGTCCGGCATTTTTGCCGCCGCGTTTGCCCTCAATGCGAGCGCCGCACAGGCTCAGGACAAGCCGCCGCTGAAGATCGGCGGCATCCTCGACATGTCGAGCCTTTATGCAGATATCACCGGCTCCGGCAGCGAGACTGCGGCGAAGATGGCGGTCGAGGATTTCGGCGGCGAGGTGCTGGGACGCAAGATCCAGGTGCTGGCGGCCGACCATCTCAACAAGGCCGATCTCTCCGCCAACATTGCCCGCGACATGCTCGACAATCAGGACGTCGAGATGATCTACGACGTCGCGGCCTCCGCGACCGCGCTTGCCGCCGGCGAGATCGCGAAAGCGCGCAACAAGATCATCATGTTCAACGGGCCGGGCTCGATCCGTCTCAGCAACGAGGCCTGCGGCCCCTACACCATCCACTACGTGTTCGACACCTACGGCCAGGCCAACGTGACCGGTCTTGCGGCGGTGAAGTCGGGTCTCGACAGCTGGTTCTTCCTCACTGCCGACTACGCCTTCGGCCAGGATCTGGAGAAGGACACCAGCGCGGTCGTGACCAAGACCGGCGGCAAGGTGCTCGGCGCCGTCCGCCACCCGCTCAACACGTCGGATTTCTCGTCCTTCCTGCTCCAGGCTCAGGCCACCAAGGCCAAGGTGATCGGGCTCGCGAATGCCGGCGGCGACACCATCAACGCCATCAAGCAGGCGGCGGAGTTCGGCATCACCAAGGGCGGCCAGAAGGTCTCGCCGCTGCTCGCCTTCGTCACCGATATCGACTCGATCGGGCTCGAGACCGCGCAGGGCCTGCTGCTCGCGGAAGCGTTCTACTGGGATCTCAACGACGACACGCGGGCATTCTCGAAGCGCTTCATGGAGCGCACCAAGCGCGTGCCGACCTCGGCACAAGCCGGCGTCTATTCCTCCGTCACCCATTATCTGAAAGCTGTGAAGGCAGCCGGCACGACCGACGCGGCGGCGGTGATCAAGGTTATGAAGGAGACGCCGATCAACGACTTCTTCGCCAAGAACGGCAAGATCCGCGAGGACGGCCGCATGATCCACGACATGTACCTGTTCGAGGTGAAGAAGCCGTCGGAGTCCAAGGGGCGCTGGGACGATTACAAGCTGCTCGCCACCGTCCCCGGCAACGAGGCGTTCCAGTCATTGGAGCTGTCGCGCTGCCCGCTGGTGAAGAAGTGACGGCGTGACGTAAGGCACGCCGTCATCCCGGGGCGCGCCAAACAATAGGTCGTCATCCCGGGGCTCGCGAAAGCGAGAGCCCGGGATCCATTGGGCGGCATTGACGGTTGAGAGATGGATTCCGGGTTCGCGACTTCGTCGCGCCCCGGAATGACAAAGTGAGAGAGTGGCACCACAGAATGAGGCCAACATCCATGAACGACATGGTCTTGCAAAAGCTCGAAGGCGGGCTGCTCACCATCACGATGAACCGGCCGGAGCGGAAGAACGCGCTCAATCCCGAGATGGTCGCCGGGCTGGTCGAGGCGGCACGGCGCGCGGCTGATGATCCCGAGGTGCGGGCGGTGCTGTTCAAGGGCGCCGGCGGCTCGTTCTGCGTCGGCGGCGACGTCAAGTCGATGGCGCAGGGGCGCGCGCCGCTGCCGTTCGAGCAGAAGCTCGCAAATCTGCGCCGCGGCATGGAGGTCTCGCGCATCCTGCATCAGATGCCAAAGCCCGTGGTGGCCCAGCTCGATGGCGCGGCGGCTGGCGCCGGCCTGTCCATGGCGCTGTCCTGCGACCTGCGCATCGCCTCCGAATCCTGCAAGATCACCACCGCCTTCGCCAAGGTCGGGTTCTCCGGTGATTACGGCGGCACCTATTTCCTGACCCAGCTGCTCGGCAGTGCGCGGGCGCGCGAGCTCTATCTGATGTCGCCGGTGCTCACCGCGAAGGAGGCACATGCGATCGGCATGGTGACGAAGGTCGTGCCCGACGCCGAGATCGACGCGGCCGCGCACGAGCTCGCGCTGTCGCTGGCGCAAGGGCCGTCGATCGCGCTCGGCTTCATCAAGCGCAACATCAACAACGCCGAGCACCTGGCGCTGGAGGATTGCTTCGACGGCGAGGCGATCCATCACACCCGTTGCGGCGACACCGAGGATCACAAGGAGGCGGCCAAGGCCTTCGTCGAGAAGCGCAAGCCGACCTTTAGGGGCGCATGACCATGGCGCCCTATATCCGGCTGCGTCAGATCTGCCTGGTCGCGCCGCAGCTCGAGCCCGTCATCACGGATATCGGTCGGATCATGGGCCTCGCCGTCTGCTATCGCGACGGCAATGTCGCCAAATACGGCCTCGAGAACGCGCTGCTCCCGGTCGACACGATCCTGCTGGAGGTGGTCGCGCCGTTCAAGGACGGCACCACGGCCGGTCGCTTCATCGAGAAGACCGGCGGCCGCGGCGGTTACATGGCGATCTTCTGCTGCGACGACCCGGACGAGCGCGGCCGCAACGCCAATGCGCTCGGCGTGCGCACCGCCAATGTCATCGACCACGCGCCGTATCACGGCGTCCAGCTCCACCCCCGCGACTGCCGCGCCGCCTTCATCGAGTTCAATCACACCGAAGGCAGCGACGACATCCTCGGGCCGTATCCTCCGGCGGGACCGGACTGGCAGAAATTCATTCGCAAGGATGTGACCGAGGCGCTGACGGCGGTGGAGATGCAGAGCCCGGATCCGCAAGGGCTGGCCGAGCACTGGGGCAGGATCATCGGAATTGCGCCTGAAGGCGCCGAACTGAAGCTACCCAACGCGACCTTCCGCTTCGTCAAGGGCGCCAGCGAGATCATGAGTGCGCTGGAGTTTCGGGTGACTGACGTGGCGCAGGTGCTGCATACCGCCAAGGCAAAAGGGCTCGCGGTTGAGGGCAACGAGTTTCTGCTGGGCGGAGTGACGTTCCGCGTGAGTTGAGCGGGCAAACCCTCTCCCCCTGTGGGAGAGGGTGGCTCGCCGCGAGCGGCGAGACGGGTGAGGGGTCTCTCTCCGCGAGCGAATCACTTGCGTTTGAATGCGCTGAAGCAGCCCCTCATCCGGCGCTTCGCGCCACCTTCTCCCACAAGGGGAGAAGGAAGAAAGAAGCGATCGCTTTGTAATAAACTACCTTCCCTTGAAATTCGCCACCCGCCGCTCTTCCGTGGCCTTCACGCCTTCCTTGAAATCGTCCGTCGCGCGCAGCCGCGTCTGCTCGGCGAGTTCGTGATTGGTCGCGGCCATCACGCGGTCGGCGAGGCCATTGCGCATCGTGGCGCGGGTGGAGAGCAGGCCGAGCGGGGAGCATTCGGCGATCTCGCCGGCGAGCTTCATCGCGGCCGCCTTCACCTGGTCCTGCGGCACCAGCTCGTTGGCGAGGCCCCATTTGTAGGCTTCCTCGCCCGTGACGCGGCGGCTGGTATAGAACATCAGCTCGGCGTTGTTCTTGCCGATCAGCTCCGGCAGCGTCACGGTCAGGCCGAAGCCGGGGTGGAAGCCGAGCTTGGTGAAGTTTGCGGAGAAGCGCGCTTCGGGACAGGTGACGCGGAAATCGGCCGACACGGCAAGCCCGAGTCCGCCACCGATGGCCGCGCCCTGCACGGCGGCAACGATCGGCTTCTTGGCGCGGAAGATGCGCACGGCCTGGATGTAGAGATGGTTGATCGGGCCGAGACTGTCGGCCGGATCGCCCTTTTTCTCGGCCTCGCGCGCCTCCTGGGCCTGCCGCGCCGGATCGCCGAAATTGGCGCCGGCGCAGAACGCCTTGCCCTGCGCGGAGAGCACGGAGGCACGGATCTCGATGTCGCGGTCGAACTCGTCGAGCGCGTCCGCGATCTGGTTGATCAGCGAGATATCGAAGAAGTTGAGCGGCGGACGGCGGATCTCGATGGTGCCGACATGCCCGACCTTCTCGACGCCGATATCTTGATAGGTGCTCATGATGATCCTCGATTGACTTAACGCAGACCCAATCCGCGGGCGATGATACCGCGCAGCACCTCGGTGGTGCCGCCCTGGATGGTGAGTTTCGGCGCGGTCTTGATCGCGAAGTCGAGCTGCCGCTCCAAGGTCTCGCGGTTGCTCGCGGTCTCCTCGACGAAGGCGGCGAGATCGCGCACGCGATTCGGCAGCTGCTGCTCCCAGACCGTGCCGATGTCCTTGACAATGGACGCTTCGACCACCGGCTCCTTGCCGGCTTCGAGCATGCCGGCCACCGAGACCGACATCCGCCGCATGGTGTGGAGCTGCGCGACCAGGCGGCCGATGCCCTCGGCGCTGCGCGTATCGGGATTGGGACCGACAGCGCGGACCAGCTCGGTGAGGACGTAATACGTCTCGAGGAAACGCTCAGGGCCCGAGCGTTCATAGGCGAGCTCGCTCGTCGCCTGTTTCCAGGCGCCGTCGACCTCGCCGAGCACATGGTCATCGGGAATGAAGTGATCGGTGAAGACCACCTCGTTGAACTCGTATTGCCCAGTGATCTGGCCGATCGGATTCACCTTGATGCCCGGCTGCTTCATCTTGACCAGGAACTGGGTCAGGCCGTGGCGGCGGTTCTCCTTGGTCGGCGGCGAGGTCCGGAAGATCGCGATCATGTAGTCGGCGATATGCGCCGACGAGGTCCAGATCTTGGTGCCGTTAATGAGATAGCCGCCGTCGGTCTTGGTCGCGCGCGTCTTCGCCGCGAACAAATCGGAGCCCGAGTTCGGCTCGCTCATGCCGATGGCAAAGCAGATCTCGCCGCGGCAGATCCTCGGCAGGATCTCCATCTTGATGTGCTCGGGCGCGTATTTCAAAAGCACCGGCCCGCTCTGGCGGTCGGCGACGAAGAAGCGCCGCGTCGGCGCATTGGCGACGCGCATCTCCTCGGTCACCACGTAACGCTCGAGGAAGGAGCGTTCCTGGCCGCCATACTTTTTCGGCCAGGTCATGCCGAGCCAGCCCTTGGCGCCGACCCGGCGGGAAAATTCCGGCGCGTCGGTGTCCTCGCGATTGGGCTTGTGCGGATCGAAAGTGCCGGCGGCGATCTCCTCGGCGAGAAAGGCGCGGACTTCCTTGCGCAATTGCTCGCATTTCTCCGGCAGGCGGATCGGATCGAAACGGAGGGCAGCAGTCATTGTGTCTCTCTCCCGGATCAGCGCGATGCCACGAGCGGCCACAATTCGTCGGCGCCGCGGTTTGCGACGAGCTTGCCGAGCTCGACGGCCCAGTAGCTTTCCGAGCCGAAATCGTCGCGCCAGGCCAGCGCGCGCAGCGAATAGCGGTGCAGGATGTGCTCCATGGTGAAGCCGATCGCGCCATGGACCTGATGCGCGATGCCGCCGCCCTTCTCGGCAGCTTCCGCGCAGCGGATCTTTGCGGAGGCGGCTTCGAGATAGATCTCGTCGTTGAACGATCTTGCATTGGCGATGGCGTCGGCGGCGGACGTCGCCGCCGCGAGCGCCGCGGCGGATTCGCCGGCAAGGCGGGCGAGATTGTGCTGCACGGCCTGGAATTTCGAGATCTTCTTCTCGAAGGCGACACGCTCGTTGGAATAGCGCACGGAGATGTCGAGCATGGATTCCAGCGCGCCGGCGATCTGGAGGCTGCGCGCGACGCCGCCCATCAGCATCAGATGGGTCTGCTCAAAGCCGTTCGGCGCGGGCTTGATGGCGACGGGCTGGACCTTGTCAAGCGTGACGGTATCGCTGTGGTCGTAGCCGACATTGAGCCCGGCCTCGATCCGCGCCTTGGCCGCGTCGATCAGCGCAATGGAAGCACCGTCCTTGCCGTGTGCCAGCACCGCAAAATGCTTCGCTGCTTTTGCAAAGGGCACGCCGCGCGCGCGACCGGAGAGCGCACCGTCGGCATCGAGGGTGATACGGTCCTTCGGGGACGCCGGCACGATCGTCATCTCGCCTTCGGGGGAAGCGATCTTGGCCTGTGCCAGCAGCCATCCCGCCAGCATGGTCTCGGCCAGCGGCACCGCGACTGCGAAACGGCCGGCGGCGTTCAGCAGCGCAAAGCCGTCGGCGAGGCTCGCGCCCGAGCCGCCGAGATCGTCCGGCACCCAGGACAGCGGCAGGCCGGCTTCGCTCAGCGCCTGCCACAGCGGCGCCTGCCAGGAATTGTTCTTGTCGTTGTTGATGGTTTGCGGGTCGGCGAGATCGGCGAAGATCTTCTCCGCGGTCTCGACGACGATAATGTCACTCTCCGCCACAGCGTTCCCCGTATCTTGCCATTGGCGCGTCCGGTCAGATCGGCCAGTGCGCAGTCTCTTCTTGCGCCCGATGATCGGAAAAAGCCATGGCCCTGACAAGCGTTGATCGCAGGTCCATCTGCGGCGTGGGCATGGGGCCAGGCTTCAGGAAATGCTAATTCCGCTTAGCGGAGTTTGCTCGATTTGCAGGGCGCGGCAAACTCGCTAAACAGGACGCCACACCAGATACAGGGGAAGGAAATCCGGATGGCAAAAGACGGCTTGTGCGCAATCGTGACGGGGTCCGCATCCGGGCTGGGTGCAGCGACTGCGGAGATTCTCGCCCGCAGCGGGGCGCGGCTCGTCATCAACTATTCGTCGAGCCGGAAGGAAGCCGAGGCGACGGCCGAGACCTGCCGCAAGGCCGGCGCCGCGGAGGTTTTGGTCGCACAGGGCGACGTCTCCAAGGATGAGGATTGTCGCACGATCGTCGCGGCGGCGAGCGGCTGGGGCCGGCTCGACATCCTCGTCAACAATGCCGGCACCACCAAGCATGTGGCTCACGCCGATCTCGACGGTCTGTCGGCGGAAGATTTCCAGCGGGTCTATGGCGTCAACACCATCGGTCCGTTCCAGATGGTGCGCGCGGCGCGCAGCCTGCTCGAAGCCGCCGCCAAGGCTTCGGGGCGGCCATCTGCGGTCGTGAACGTCTCCTCGGTCGCCGGCATCAGCGGCGTCGGCTCGTCGATTGCGTACGCCGCGAGCAAGGGTGCGCTCAACACCATGACGCTGTCGCTGTCGCGCGCGCTGGCGCCGCTGATCCGCGTCAACACGGTCTGCCCTGGCTATATCGACACGCCCTGGTTCACCAAGGGCCGCGGCGAGGCGCAGGCCAAGCAGGTGCGCGACAGCGTCGTGGCGAAAGTGCCGCTGAAGGTCGCATCATCCGCGGAGGACATCGCCCAGCTCGTCTGCTTCCTGGCGACGCCGGCCTCCAGCAACATGACCGGCGAGGTCGTGCGCATGGATGCGGGGATGCATTTGATTACGTGAGACCCGATACGCCCTCTCCGCGTCATGGCCGGGCTTGACCCGGCCATCCACGTGAGGCCGCTCGGGTCGAAGGACGTGGATGCCCGGGTCAAGCCCGGGCATGACGATGAGGAGGTGGCGTGCTCTCGTCGTTACCGCTTCTAAGCGCTACCCCTTGATCACGCCGCTCGCTACCAGCCGATTCCAGATGAACAGCACCACCACCGCGCCGATGGTCGCGGTGATGAAGCCGGCGCCCTGGTCGGGGCTGTAATGGCCGATGGCCTGGCCGATCCAGGTGGCCAGAAACGCGCCGGCAATGCCGAGGATGGTGGTGAGGATGAAGCCGCTCGGATTGTTCGGCCCCGGCGACAGCCAGCGCGCGATGAGGCCGGCAATGAAGCCGACCAGGATGATCCAAAACAGGCCGCCCATGCTCATGACAGTGCTCCCCTCTCTTTGAACCGATCAGACCCGATCCGAGAGTTCATTCTCGGTCGGCAGCCGTCCGTCCGGCGTCAAATGGTCGACCACCTGCGGCAGATACTGGCTGAGGCCGGAGAGCAGCTCTTCGCGTGACAGGCCGCTCTGGGCGGACAAACTCTCGATCTGGTCGGCGCCGAGCGCGCTGGCGAGATCGCCCGGCGCGATTGGCTTGTTCTCGCCCTTGCCGACCCAGGAATTGGCGGCATCACCGTGTCCGCTCTGCTGGAGCTGGTTGAGGAGATCGCCAAGCCCGCCGCTCAGAATGCTGCCGGCCGCACCGCCGGCGAGCAGGCCGCCGAGGCCGCCCTTGAGCATGTCGTTCAGACCGCCGCCCCGACCTACGTTCACCGGCGGAGGCGCGGGTGTCGGCAACGGTTGGGGCGCTGAGCCGGACTGGTTGCCGGTGAAATGCTTGAATGCCTTCCAGGCGAGCAGGCCGAGCAGCGCCATGGTCATCGGCGACATGCCGCCGGAGGATTTCTCGGAGCTCGGTGTGCTCTGGCCGCGCGGGCCGTTCTGCATGCCGTTGAGGACGTCGAGTAGACCCATGGTGCTCTCCTTTGGCGTCTCGTTCGGCGAGCGCTCGCCGCTGACTGCCCCCGGGGCGAGAAGATATGGGGCGCTCATGACCGTTACAAGTCGGATGCGCCGCGATTGGTTGTCGGGCTCGGCTCTGCTATCGAAGGCCGGTCATTCAGGGAGTGAGCTCGGTGATTGCGGATCGACCGATCGTTGTGGCCGGCGCCGGCGCCATCGGCTGTTTCGTCGGCGGCATGCTGGCCGCCAGCGGCCGCCGCGTCGCGCTCCTGGTGCGGCCGCGGGTAAAGACCGAGATCGAGCGGTTCGGCTTGCTTCTGACTGATTTGGACGGCTCCGAGAACAAGCTCGGCGCGGGTCAACTGGCGCTGTCGGAGGATCCCTCGATCTTCCACAACGCCGGCATCGTGCTGGTGACGGTGAAAAGCGCCGATACCGCTGCTGTCGCCGAGCAGATCGCGCAGCATGCGCCTGAGGATGCCGTCATCGTCTCGCTTCAGAACGGCGTCGGCAATGTCGCTGCGCTGCGCGAGCGGCTGGGCGGCCGCCGCGTGCTGGCCGGCATGGTGCCGTTCAACGTGATCGCGATGGGCGAGGGCCGCTTCCACCGCTCGACCTCCGGCGACATTCATGTTGGCGAGGATGCGGAGAACACGGCCGGGAAGCTCTCGGTCGCCGGCCTCAGGATGCGCGCGAGCAGCGACATCACGGGCGTGCAATGGGGCAAGCTGATCATCAACCTGAACAACGCGCTCAGCGCGCTGTCGGACATGCCGCTTGCCGCGCAACTGGCCAGCCGCGACTGGCGCAGGCTGTTCGCCGACCAGATGGCCGAAGGGCTGGCCGTGCTGAAGGCCGCCCACATCGTGCCGGTGTCGTCGACGCCGATCCCGATGAGCTGGTCTCCAACCCTGCTGCGGCTGCCGGATGCGATCTTCGGTGCAATCCTGGGCCGGACCATGAAGATCGATCCCGAGGCGCGCTCCTCGATGTGGCAGGATCTGAAGCAGGGCCGCAAGACCGAGATCGACTATCTGCAGGGCGCGGTGATCGCGCTCGCCGAGCGGAACCATGTCGCCGTGCCGCTGATGCGCCGCATTGTTGCGCTGATCAAGGAAGCCGAGGCGGCCGGCAACGGTCCGCTCCGTATGACGCCGCAGCAGATTCGGGGGTAGCGCCCGAAAGGAGGAGCGCGATGAAACGTGGTCTTGTGATCGGGCTCGCGCTGACCGCCTTTTGCGGCACATCGACGCTCGCCTATGCGAGGCCGCCGACGGTGATGAACTCACCTGGATATGACAGGCGATTGCAGGAGAGCCGGTCGCAGTTGGGTGCTTCGCCGATGGTGACGGAGCCGGCGACTGCGCCGTTGGCGAAACCGAAGCAGGGCAAGAAGAAGCGCACGAACTGAGGGTGGGAGCTGATCTGCATCCAACTCGTCATTGCGAGCCACCGGGTCGGCGCAAAGCGCCGCCCGATGACAGGCTCCGCGAAGCAATCCAGAATCCCACCGCGGAAAGACCCTGGATTGCTTCGTCGCAAGGGCTCCTCGCAATGACGGTTATGGGTGCAACTCACCCCTTCTTCGCGGGCTTGCTCGGGGTCGGGTTGAACAGCTTCTTCAGGTCGTTCAAGCTCTCCGACAGCCGCGGCCATTCGCAGGAGAACGAGCCCTTGGCGCAAGATGCAGCCTTCGGCTTCGCGCCCGCGGCTTGCTGCACCTTCGGCCGCTCGACCGGCACCGGCACGCGCGCGACTTCGGTCCGCAGCGCGACCTGCTGCAGCTGCTGCAACTGCTGCTCCTGCTGTTCGCGCTGCTGCCGGGCGATAGCCTGGGCCGCTTCGTTGCTGCGGCGCTGGTTGGCGAGATAGGCCGTATAGGCTTCGTCGATCTTCTTCTGCTCCTCCGGCGTCGGATTGGGGCCGGCGATGTCGAAGGTGCGATCCTGGAGGAAATCGTAATAGGAGTAGCCGCCGCCCGGCTTGCGGCGGCCGGCAAACTTGGCGTTACAATCGGCAAGGGCGGCCGTCTTCTCCGCCTTGGTTGCGGCCTTCTCGGCGGCGTCGGCGCATTCCTCGAAATCAACCGGAGCCCGCTTCCACCATTGCGCCTCGGCATGCCCGTGCGTCAGCAGGAAAAAACCTGCTGTACCTACGGCGAGCAGCGCCGCACGACGCGATGTAACGACCGACGACATTCTACGAGAGCATTCCTTGCGCAACTCAACCCGAACTGAGTCGAGCCGGATTTTTGCCTCTTTCTTGCCGGCTTGTCACCCATGGAACCCAGGAAATTCAGGGCTGCGATGCTGACATTTTATGCTTGACGTGGCGCGAGAGTCACAGCGCCCGGACCGCGGGCTGGTACACTCGTGCTGCGAGCGCCTTGCTCCGCGGCGACGCCAAGAACACGAAGTGGAAACGCCTGATGTTGCTGCCGCTCTCAGATGTGCCGCGCTGGTACGCTGAACGCAAACCACATGGCACGATTGCGATCCGTCACGGGCAGGACACGCTGACCTGGGACGAGCTCGAGCACGGCGCCAACCGCCGCGCGCGGGCGTTCATGGCCAAGGGCGTCAAGCCCGGGGATTTCGTCGCGATCGGATTGCCGAACGGCAACGCGTTCTTCGAGACCTCCTTTGCGGTGTGGAAATGCGGCGCGACGCCGACCTCGCTGTCGTGGCGGCTGCCGCGCGGCGAAGCCGCCGCCGTGCTCGACATTCTCAAGCCTGCGCTGGTGGTCGGAGGCGAGGCGGACTGGAATGCGCCGAACCGGTTGCCTGCCGACTTCGTGCCGGAAGGATTTTCGGATGGGCCGCTGGCGCCGCCGGTGGCGCGATACTGGAAGGCGATGACCTCAGGCGGCTCGACCGGCCGTCCCAAGGTGATTCTGGATCATCAGCCGGCGGTGACCGATACCGCGGCTGCGCCGGCGCTCAATATTCCCTTCGGCGTATCGCTGCTCAATCCCGGTCCGCTCTACCACAACGCGCCGTTCATCGTGTCGCATTACGCGCTGTTCGTCGGCGGCAAGCTCACGGGGCTGACCAAGTTCGACGCCGAGGAGACGCTGCGGCAGATCGAACGCGAGCGCGTGCAATGGGTCAATTTCGTGCCGACCATGATGCACCGGATCTGGGCGCTGTCTGCGAGCGTGCGCAACTCTTATGATCTGTCGAGCCTGCAGACGGTCTTCCACATGGCTGCGCCGATGCCGCCGTGGCTAAAGGAGAACTGGATCGGCTGGCTCGGACCCGAGCGGATTTGGGAGCTCTATGGTGGCACCGAGCGGCAGGGCGCCTGCATCATCTCCGGCACTGAATGGCTGACGCACAAGGGCTCGGTTGGCAAGATCGGCGACATGGCGAAGCTTCGCATCGTCGGCGAGGACGGCAAGGACGTTGCGCCCGGCGAGACCGGCGAGATCTATTTCCTCAACAATGACGGCAAGGACGCCACCTACCATTATCTCGGCGCCGAGCCGAAGCGCCGCGCCGACGGCTGGGAATCGCTCGGCGATATCGGCCGGCTGGACGCCGAAGGTTATCTCTATCTCGGCGACCGCCTCGCCGACATGGTGCTGCGCGGCGGCGCCAACATCTATCCGGCCGAGGTCGAGGCCGCGGTGTCCGAGGCTCCCGGTGTGCGCTCCTGCGTCGTGGTGGGCCTGCCCGATCCGGAATTGGGCCAGCGTGTGCATGCCATCATCGAGCCGGAGCCCGATGCGGACGGGCAGGCCATTGCCGACGGCATGGCGGATTTCCTCAAGGACCGGCTCAGCCGCTATAAGCATCCCGAAAGCTTCGAATTCGTCAGCGCCCCGCCGCGCGACGATTCCGGAAAAGTCCGGCGCACCCTGTTGCGCGATGAGCGTGCGACGTGGATGAAGGAGGGGCGCGCGTTCCGGATCTTGCCTTCGAAGGCGCGGGCGCATGCCGAATGAGACAAGCAAGGAAGGACTGACATGACGATCACCATCGTAGCGAGCAGCGTGCCGAAGCCGCCGGCAAATATCATCGAAGGTTTCAGGGACGCGCCGACCTCGGTGATCTCGGACAATCTCGCCCGGCTGCCCGGTGCAGTGGGGCTGAGGCCCTATCACCGCGGCGGCAAGCTGGTGGGCACGGCCTTCACCGTGCGCACCCGTCCCGGCGACAATCTCGCGATCCACCGCGCGCTGGATCTGGTCGGGCCCGGCGACGTCATCGTGGTCGACGGCGGCGGGGACGAGACGCGCGCGCTGATCGGCGAGATCATGAAGAACATCGCGCAATGGCGCAAAGCCGAAGGCTACGTCATCGACGGCGCGATCCGCGACGTCGCAGCATTCGCGGCCGACGACTTCCCCTGCTACGCCCGCGCAGTGATCCATCGCGGTCCCTACAAGAACGGCCCCGGCGAGATCAACGTGCCGGTGACGATCGGCGGCAGCGTGATTGCGCCCGGCGACATCGTCGTCGGCGACGAGGACGGCGTGGTGTCGTTTCCCGCTGCCGGCGCGGCCGCCCTGTTGGAAGCGGTGCGTGTCCAGGTCGCGCGCGAGGAGGAGACGCTGAAGGCGATCCGCGAGGGCCGTTACCAGGGCGCCTACGGCAAGTCCTGATCAGAGGAGCGTGAAGGGAGGATGGCGTGAGCCAGAAGGAAGAATTTCACAATCTCGATGATGCCAGCGACGGACTCTTCCGCGAGCTTGCCGCCGGCGTGACCACGCGCATCTTCTCAGGCGAGCAGGCGATGCTGTCGGTGGTGACGCTGGCACCGCATGCGCAAGGCACGCTGCATCATCACCCCGAGGAGCAGTGGGGCGTGCTGCTCGACGGCTCCGCCATCCGCGTCCAGGGCGAGGAGGAAATCCCGGTGAAGAAAGGCGATTTCTGGCGCACGCCCGGGAACGTGCCGCACACCATGCGCGCCGGGCCGGACGGCGCCCGCGTGCTGGACATCTTCAGTCCGCCTCGGCCAGAATACAGAAAAGCAGGATCAGGCTTCGGCACGACCTAGCGCTTAAAAGCAAAAAAGCAAAGCGCTACACATAAAGGGAGGGGACCATGACGATCACACGACGGGCGCTGCTGGCCGCGCCGGCTATTCTCGCATTGACGCCGGCGATGGCGCAGGCCGGCAAGATCACGCTGGTGGTGCCGTTCCCGCCGGGCGGATCGACCGACGCCATGGCGCGGCTGCTGCAGACGAACCTGCAGACCAAGCTTGGTCGCATCGTGGTGGTCGAGAACAAGTCGGGCGCGGCCGGTGCGCTCGGCGCTGCGCAGGTCGCCAAGAGTCCGGCCGACGGCTCGACCTTCCTGGTCACCTTCGATTCCCACGCGGTGATCCCGTCGATTCTCGACAAGCCGCCGGTCGATGTCGAGCGCGAGCTGATGCCGGTGCTGCTGATCGGCACCGCGCCTTACGTGATCGCGGCCGGCGCCGGCCGCCCCTACAAGAGCTTCGCCGACGTGGTCGCCGCCTGCAAGGCAAGCCCCGGCGCGGTGAAATACGCCTCGGTCGGCATCGGCACGCTCGGCCATCTCGCCATGACCGTGCTCGGCAGCAAGGCCGGCGTCGAGATCATGCACGTGCCCTATCGCGGCGGCGGGCCGGCCATGAACGACGTGCTCGGCGGCCACGTCGATCTCATCGCGGGATCGGCGGCGCTGGTCGCCGCCCAGCTCGGCACCAATATGCTGCGTCCGATCCTGCAGCTCGGCCGCGAGCGGCTGCCGGCCCTGCCTGATACTCAGACCGCGATCGAGGCCGGCTTCCCGGACTTCGAGACGCTGGCCTGGTGGGGCATCTTCGCGCCCACGGGCACGCCGCCGGACGTCGTCGCGGCCTTCGCGGCGGCGTCCAAGGAGATCCTGAGCGAGCCCGCGACCGCCGCCCAGCTGAAGGAGACGCAACACATGACGCTGCTGCTCCAGGACGGCGCCGCCTTCAAGACCTTCTTCGACAAGCAGGTCGCCACCTGGGGCAAGGTCGTGAAGGACAACAATATCAAGGCGTGAGGCCCCGTCATGCCCGACGAAGGGGACGTGCGAAACTGAGCTCATGGCCATCGGGGTCGGTGAGATGGAAGTAGCGCTCGCCCCATTCGGCGTCGCGCGGCGTGGTTGACGGCTGCCATCCGGCGGCGCGCGCCTGCTCATAGGTTGCGTCGACATCGGCGACATGGAAGATGACGCGGCCCCACCAGGACCAGCGCTTGTCGTCCGGCTGTGCCGTCAGGTTGAGATAACCGGGGCCGACGCGAAAGCTCGTGAATGCGGCGGCTTCGCCACCATACAAGAGCTCGAACCCCAGCGACCGGTAGAAGTGCACGGCGCGCCCCATGTCATGCGTGCCGAGCGTGATGGCGCTGATGCTTTCGATCATGTGAGCTGCTCCGTTGGGAGGGGCCTGGAAGTATAGCCGCCCCGTTCAGGCTGACGATCGATCTCGCCCGCCTGACGGCTGGCGAACCGCATTTTGCTCTGCTATGAGGGGGCCGAGCCCGCACCCACGGGTTCCGCGGTCCCGTAGCTCAGCCGGATAGAGCGGCGGTTTCCTAAACCGTAGGTCGGAAGTTCGAGTCTTCCCGGGATCGCCACTTTTCCGCGCGTTTACGCCGCGCCTAGGGCACGCAACGCCGGTATTCCCCCCCAAGCGTTATTCCATCGTGACGTGTGCCGACAGCCGGCTAAAATACGGCGGGTGCAGGGGGCCTTGCATGGCGGACTCATGGTACTACGCTGAGGGCGGGCAGCGGCGCGGCCCGTTCTCGATTTCTGAACTCCTCACGCTTCTCGCGGGTAACGCCGATCCTCGGCGCGTGCTGGTCTGGCGGCACGGCTTCGAGAATTGGAAGCCGGCCGGGGAGGTGCACGAGATCACGCAGCAGCTCCTTCAATCGCCGCCGCCAAGCCCAGCATCGCCGCCGGTTGAGGTCATTCGCGAGGCGGCCGCTCCCGCAGAAGACGGCGCTTCATTCAAGGACGTCCAGCCAGAGATGACCGGCATCAGCGGCTGGCTCGGGCTTCTGGCGTTCGGCCAAATGATCGGCATCGTGCGCCTCGTCGTCAATACCGCGCAATATGTGCAGTCGATCTCCAGCGAGACCTGGGTGCAATTCTCAATCGTATTTTGGGGCGAGATAGCGATGAACGCCGCGCTGATCGGTCTCGCAATCTGGACGGCGGTGCTCCTGTTCATGCATTCCCGTAGATTTCCAGCGTTCTTCATTGTGCAGATGATCTGTGCGGTACTGATGCCGTTGATCGATCTGGTTTGGGTTGCATCGATCTTTTCCATCGGCTTGAACCGTCCGTTCGGTGATTTTTTCACTATCGAACCTCTTCAAGTCGCACGAATGGTCGTCGGTGCGATCAGTGCCGCGATTTGGATAACCTACGTCCTTCGCTCCCGTAGAGTCGCGCATACGTTCACGGAGTAAGCCGTCATGCATCCGGCGGCCCGCAAGCCGGGCGGACAGGATGCCCGCTGATTTGCTCGGCTGGTGCAAAAATTGCTAACAGAAGCGACCGGGCCGGAAGGGGCACCTTCCAGCCCGGTCCATGCCTGTCCGTTGCCATACCCGGAGACCATGATGCCTTTTGACTTGATCCTTCGCGGCGGAAGGGTCATTGACCCCTCGCAGAAGCTTGATGCCGTGACGGATGTCGCATTTTCGAACGGCAAGGTTGCCGCTGTTGGCACAGGGCTCAAGGCGGATCCGGGCACCGATGTCCGCGACGTCTCGCAGTTCATCGTGTCGCCTGGGCTGATCGATCTGCACACCCATGTCTATTGGGGCGGCACCTCGCTCGGCATCGATGCCGAGGAGTTCTGCCGCCTCTCCGGCGTCACCACGGCGGTCGATACCGGCAGCGCTGGCCCCGGCAATTTCGCCGGCTTCCGCAAGCATGTGATCGAGCCGAGCCAGGTCCGCATCCTCGCCTATTTGCACGTCTCGCATGCCGGCATCTTCGGCTTCTCGCACCGGATCATGGTCGGAGAGAGCGAGGAGCTGCGCCTGATGAATCCGATCGAGGCGGCCGAGGTGGCCGATGCCAACCGCGATCTCATCGTCGGCATCAAGGTGCGCGTCGGCCTGCATTCGTCGGGCACGTCGGCCGCGGTGCCGCTCGACATCGCGCTCGAGGTCGCGAACGAGGTCGGCATGCCGCTGATGGCGCATATCGACCATCCGCCGCCGAGCTATGAGGACGTGTTGGCGCGGCTGCGTCCCGGCGACGTGCTGACCCACGCGTTCCGCCCCTTCCCGAACACGCCGGCGACGGCGCAAGGCACCGTGAAGAAGGCGGTGCTGGAAGCGCGCGAGCGCGGCGTGCTGTTCGATATCGGCCACGGCAAGGGCTCGTTCGCGTTCAAGACCGCGCGCGCCATGTTGGCCAATGGTTTCCATCCGGACACGATTTCCTCGGACATCCATCAGCTCTGCATCGACGGCCCGGCCTATGACCAGGTGACGACCATGTCGAAGTTCCTGTGCATGGGCATGGAGCTGCCGGATGTGATCGCGGCATCGACGGTGAATGCGGCGATGGCGCTGCGGCGTCCTGAGCTCGGCAGCCTCAAGCCGGGCAGCGTCGGCGACGCCACGTTGATCTCGGTGCGGCAGGGCCAGTTCGACTACGAGGACGTCGTCGGCGAGCACCTGATCGGCGATCGCAAGATCGTGTCCGAAGGCGTCGTCATCGGCGGCCGCTGGTGGCATCCGAATTGACGGCGCTCATGGACCGGGAGCGCCGTCGAGAGACGCATCGTCAATCGCGTCCCGCCTCCATGATGGCCTTGGCGAGCCGCGCCGGGTCCGAGAAGCACAGCTCGTGGCTTCCCGGCACCTGCACCAAGCGGAACAGGCCGAGCTTCTCCGACAGGCGCGGATGCCAGCCATG
Organism: Bradyrhizobium sp. BRP23; assembly: GCF_020194135.1. Taxonomy (NCBI): domain Bacteria; kingdom Pseudomonadati; phylum Pseudomonadota; class Alphaproteobacteria; order Hyphomicrobiales; family Nitrobacteraceae; genus Bradyrhizobium; species Bradyrhizobium sp. BRP23. The sequence continues at coordinate 89,454 of NZ_JADYVW010000018.1, forward strand.
GCTGTGCGGCATCGCGGTATCCTCGGTGCAGTTGATGTAGGATTTGGCCAGCGGCATCTCGGCCGGATTGCTCTTGAGCGCGATCTTGTCGCTGAAGGTCGCCAGCGGATGCGGATTGAGCACGTCATAAGCGCGCTGCGCCGTCTCCAGATCGGCATCGTTGATGAAGGCCTCGCGCCAGATCGGGAAGGGCAGCACCACCGAGCCGTCGCCGCGCTCGGCCGCGATGGCGTCGAATAGTCCGACATAATGCGGCGGCACCATGTCGTTGAGGCATTCGCCGTCATTGGGCACGAAGGCATTCCAGTAGACCAGGCGGCGGATGCGCTCCGGCGCGAGGTCGGCAACGCCAGTGATGACCATGCCGCCATAGGAATGGCCGAGCAGGATGACGTCCTTCAGATTATTCTCGGCCAGGTAGTCCGCGATCGATTGGATCGCTTCCTTCAACCCGGTCGTCTTGGCATCGCCCGGACGGTTGCCCTTGATGGTGGGGGTATGGACCTGATGGCCGGCGGCGCGGATCGGCGCGGCGACCGGCTCGAGCTCGGCGCCTGTATGCCAGGCGCCATGGACGAGAACGTAGGTCGACATATTGTGGCTCCTCCCGAGGGTGTGGTTAGATCGGCGCAGCGTCGCCGCACGGCAAGTGTGGACCGGCGACCGATTTGCCGCTTGGCTGGAAGTGAACCGTATTGGTCTCGGAGTGAACCGATGCAGCAGATCGAGCGCCCCGTCCCGTCGCGCCACTCGGCCTGGAATACGGTGGGTGTACGGCCTCACGAGCAATTCGCCTATTATCGCGAGGCAATCTGCCAGGCTTTCATGAATCTGACGCCGGAGCCGGCGGCGGCAAGCGGCTTTCCCGCCAGCGTCGAGCACGTCCGTCTCGGTAATGCCGCGATCAACCGCGTCAGCTTCCCTGAGCATTTGGTGCGCCGTTCCGCGGCCGATATTGCGGCGTCGGATCGCAGCTGCTTCTACCTCAACCTGAAGCTGGCCGGCCGCTGCCGCATCCAGCAGGACGGTCGCGAGATCAGCCTGTCGCCCGGACAGGTCGGCATCTTCGACAGCGACCGCCAGTTCGCGCTCCTGCACGATCGTGGTCCGCAGCTGCGCGTCGCCTCGTTCTGGGTGCCGGCAGAAGCCTTGCGTGAACGGCTGCCGGCTTCGTTCGACGTCGTTGCGGCACGCCTCTCGGACGATCCCGTCGTCGGCCACCTCATTGTCGAGACCGCGCGCACGCTCAGCGAGGGTGCGCTGCAGATGGGCGAGGACGAAGGTGTGCGGCTGTTCCGGGCGCTGATCGAATTGGTTGCGGTGAGCCTGTCGCGAGGCAGCCGCCTGCACGCCGCTGAAGCCGAGAGTCTCGCCGATGCAACCACGCTGGCGGTGAAACGTGCCATCCACCGGCGGCTCCGCCAGCCGGGACTTGCGGTCGCAGACGTCGCCGCCGCCGTCGGCATCAGCGAGCGCTACGTGCACAAGCTGCTGGCGCGATCGGGCTCCAGCTTCACCGACTACGTCATCGACCATCGTCTCGACGGCGCGGCCAGGGATATCAGGACTCCCACGATGGCGGAGCACGCGATCGGCGCCATCGCGTTCGATTGGGGTTTTTCGGACCTCTCCCACTTCACCCGCCGCTTCAAGCAGCGCTTCGGCTGCCGGCCGCGCGACTGGCGCACGCGCTGAGGGAAACTATGCGGCAACTCGCTCGATGCGCCCCCTCTCCCCGTTCTTACGGGGAGAGGGTTGGGGTGAGGGGGCTGCTTCCGCGAATACGGTGAGAGACGGACCTGTGGAGAGGCTCTCTCACCCGATCGCTACGCGATCGACCTCTCCCCGCAAGCGGGGCGAGGTGGAGCGCCTCACAGCGACCGCGCGATCAAGAGCTTCATGATCTCGTTGGTGCCGCCATAGATCTTCTGGATGCGGGAATCGATGAAGATGCGCGAGATCGGGTATTCCTGCATGTAGCCGTAGCCGCCGAACAGCTGCAGGCATTCGTCGGCGGTCTCGACCTGCTTCTCCGAGCACCAATATTTCGCCATCGATGCCGTCACGGTATCGAGGTCCTTGGCGACCAGGCGCTCGATGCACCAATCGACGAAGACGCGCGCGATCATCGCCTCGGTCTTGCGCTCGGCCAGCGTGAAGGCGGTGTTTTGGAAATCCATCAGCGGCTTGCCGAACGCCTTCCGCTCTTTGGTGTAGTCGGTGGTGAGCTTGACCGCGCGCTCCATCGAGGCGACGGCGCCGACCGCGAGCGCAAGGCGTTCCTGCGGCAATTGCTGCATCAACTGGACAAAACCCTGGCCCTCCTCCTTGCCGAGCAGGTTTTCCGGCGGCACGGTCACGTTGTCGAAAAACAGCTCCGAGGTGTCGGAGGCGTGCAGGCCGATCTTGTCGAGGTTGCGCCCACGCTTGTAGCCGTCCGCGCCCGCGGTCTCGACCACGATCAGCGAAATGCCTTTGGCACCTAGCTCGCCGGTGCGCGCGACCACGATGACGAGATCGGCGGCCTGGCCGTTGGTGATGAAGGTCTTCTGGCCGTTGATGACGTAGGAATTGCCCTGCTTCTTCGCCGTGGTCTTGACAGCTTGCAAGTCCGAGCCGGTGCCGGGCTCGGTCATGGCGATGGCGCCGACCACCTCGCCGGACGCCATCTTCGGCAGCCAGCGCTTCTTCTGCTCCTCCGAGCCGTAGTTGAGGATGTAATGTGCGACGATGGCGCTGTGCACGGAGACGCCGGTGGTCAGCTCCGGCACCGTGCTTTCGAGATCGTCGAGCACGGCGGCGTCATAGGCGAAGGTCGCGCCCAGGCCGCCATATTCCTCCGGCACGCTCGCCAGCAGCGCGCCCATCTCGCCGAGCCCGCGCCAGGCGAAGCGGTCGACCATCTTCTGCTCACGCCACTTCTCGGCATGCGGCGCCAGGTCCTTGGCGAGATATTTGCGGAACTGGTCGCGGAAGACGTCGAGCTCTTCGGTCATCCAGGAGGATCGATAATGCATCAGCGCCTCGCTCTCAGACAATCAGGCCGCCGCCGGCGACGACCACCTGACCACTGATATAATTGGATTCCGGACTGCAGAACAGATAGACAGCGTCGGCCGCCTCTTCCGGCGTACCGCCGCGGCCGAGCGGGATCATGCGCGACATGGCTTCCAGCATGTGCGGCTGCACGCCGACCTTGATGTCCCGGCCGGCGACGTCGATGGTCTTCTGCTGTGCCTCGATCGGCTGGGTCAGGCGGGTGTTGATGAGGCCGAAGGCGACGCAATTGACGTTGACCTTGTAGCGGCCCCATTCCTTGCACATGGTTCGGGTCAGTCCGATCAGCGAAGCCTTGGCCGAGGAATAGCTGGCCTGCCCGGCATTGCCGTAGAGACCTGCGATGGAGGAGATGTTCACGACCTTGCGGAAAACCTCGCTTCCCTCTTCAGCCTCCTTCCTGGAGAAGACGCGGATCGGCTCGGCGGCCGCGCGCAGGATCCGGAACGGCGCGACGAGGTGGACGTCGAGCATGGCCTGGAACTGCTCGTCGGTCATCTTCTGGATGGTGGAGTCCCAGGTATAGCCGGCATTGTTGACGATGATGTCCAGCCCGCCGAACTTGTCCAGCGCGGCGCCGACGAAGCGATCGGCGAAGCCCGCCTCGGCGACGCTGCCGTTCACGGCAGTGGCATTGCCGCCGAGTGCCTCGATCTCCGCGACCACGGCGTTGCCGGGCTCGGCATCAAGGTCGTTGACGACCACCCTGGCGCCTTCGCGCGCCAGCTTGAGTGCGATCGCGCGCCCGATGCCGCGGCCTGAGCCGGTGACGAGCGCGACCTTTCCCTGCAGTTTTGTCATTTGAATGAGTCCTCTTGCTGTCACAGCGCGACGACGGCGCTGCCTTCGAGCTTGACCTCGCCGCGATCGTCCTTGGTGGTGAGCGCGAGCCTTGCGCGACGCTCGCCGTCCTCGACGAAGAGCTCGGTCACGGTGCCTTCGCAAGTGAGCTTGGCGCCGAGCTGAGTGATCGAGACGAACCGGGTCGCAAAGCTGCGGAGCTTCGACGGCGGCACCACATCCGTCAGCGCCTGCCCAAGACAGGCCATCACCAGCATGCCGTGGGCGAACACATCGGGAAATCCGGCGGCCTTGGCGAAGTCGATGTCGACGTGGATCGGATTATGATCGCCCGATGCGCCGCAATAGAGCGCGAGCGTGTGGCGGGTGATCGGCGGAAAGACCTTGTGGACGATGCGGTCGCCGGCCTTGATGTCTCCGGATGCCGTCATGACGCCGCCTCGTTGCGCACGACGATGGTGCGCGCGGTATCGGCGACATGCACGCCGTCCTGATTGGTCACCTCGCATCGGATGCCGATCAGCGTCATCGCGCCGCCCTTCTTGTCCGTTACGCTGGTTACGCGCGGCCGAAACGTCAGGGTGTCGCCGACCAGAACCGGCGCGTGATAGGCGAAGCTTTGCTCACCATGCAGCACGCGGGACAGATTGATGCCGAGCGCGCTGAACATTTCGAAGGGATCGTCGATGTCCATCATCTCCAGGCAGAACAGATAGGTCGGCGGCACCGGCATGCCGGTGAACCCGGCCGCCCGGGCAGCATCCGCATTGCGGTAGACCGGATTCTGTTCACCCAGCGTGTTGAGGAAGTAGCGGAGACGGCCGGGCTCCACGCGCGCGGTGACCGGCGTGAAGCTGCGCCCTACGGCGGACTGGTCGACCATGGCCGATATCAGTGCCGCTTGTAGAGCGTGACGACGCAGGCGCCACCGAGGCCAAGATTGTGCTGAAGTGCGACCTTGGAACCCTCGACCTGCGTGGCGCCGGCGGTGCCGCGCAGCTGCCGCGTCAGCTCGTAGCACTGCGCAAGCCCGGTGGCGCCGAGCGGATGTCCCTTGGACAGCAATCCGCCGGACGGATTGGTCACGATCCGGCCGCCATAGGTATTGGCGCCGTCATTGATGAACTTGCCGGCTTCACCCTCGCCGCAGAGGCCGAGCGCCTCGTAGGTGATGAGCTCGTTATGAGCAAAGCAGTCGTGCAGCTCCACCACGTCGAGATCGCCGGGGCCGATGCCGGCGCTCTCATAAACCCGGCTGGCAGCCTCTTTTGCCATGTCGTAGCCGACCAGCTGCATCATGTCGCCGGCCTTGAAGGTCGAGGGCGTATCGGTGGTCATGGCCTGCGCCGCGATGCGTACTTCTTTGCCGATGCCATGCTTGTCCGCAAACCGCTCGGAGACCAGCACGGCGGCGGCGCCGCCGCAGGTCGGCGGGCACGCCATCAGGCGCGTCATGACGCCGGGCCAGATCACCTGGTCGTTCATTACGTCGTCCGCCGTGACTTCCTTGCGGAAAAGCGCGAGCGGATTGTTCTTCGCATGTCGGCTCGCCTTGGCGCGCACCTTGGCGAAGGCGTCGAGCGGCGTGCCGTATTTCTTCATGTGGCTGAGCCCGGCGCCGCCGAAATAGCGCAACGCCAGCGGAATGCCGGGGGCGTCGATCAGCTGGTCCGCAGCCGCGTCGAACTCCTCGAACGCGCTCGGGCGATCGGCATAGACGCTGCCGAGCGCGCCGGGCTTCATCTGCTCGAAGCCGACCGCCAGCACGCAATCCAGCGCCCCGCTTGCGATCATTTGCCGCGCCATGAACAGCGCGGTCGATCCGGTCGAGCAATTGTTGTTGACGTTGACGATGGGGATGCCGGTCATCCCGACGGGGTAGAGCGCGCGCTGCCCGCAGGTGGAATCGCCATAGACGTATCCGACATAGGCCTGCTCGATCTTCTCGTAGCCGAGGCCGGCATCGGCGAGCGCGAGCTTGACGGCTTCCGTTCCCATCTCGTGATAGGGGGCGCTGGCGCCCGGCTTGGCAAACGGAATCATGCCGACCCCGGCGACGACCACGTCAGACATCGCTTCCTCCCAATAAATTACCCGTTGGACTTTTTCTTACCCGTGGGTAACATATCGTCCGATTTCCACCAGAGTCAACCGATCGGCCATGGATTCAGCGCCGCCCGCTCCGCCGTCATCGCCTTCGCCCTGGCTGCCGTTCGAGAGCCGGCGCCGCGCCCGCGACGAGAAGCGCGAGGCGGTGCTGCGCGCCGCGGTGCAGCTGTTCCTGGAGCAGGGCTATCATCGCGCAACGCTGAACGAGGTTGCGGACCGGCTGAACATCACCAAGCCCGCGCTGTACAATTACTTCCGGGGCAAGGACGAGATCCTGTTCGAATGCTGGTCGATGGGCGCCGAACTCGTCGACGGCGTGATCACGGAGATCAACGCCGGCGGCGGTTCGGGTCTCGCCAAGCTGCGCAAGCTGGTGCACGCCTATGCCGAACTGATGGCGACCGATTTCGGCGCGAGCCTGGTGCGTTTCGATTTGCGCGATCTGGCCGAGCGGAACGCCGGTGTCGCACGCGCCGCCAAGAGGCGGATCGACGCCACCTTCCGGCGATACATTACTGCAGGCATTGCTGACGGTTCGATCAGGCCTTGCGATCCAAAGCTTGCAGCCTTCGCGATCGCGGGTTCGCTCAATTGGATCGGCCATTGGTATCGACGGGAGGGCAAGCTGTCGCCGACCGCGATCGCCGACGAGTTCACGGTGCGGCTGACGGACGGCCTGGCGGCCGAGGTTCGGCTGCAAATGACAAAGAAGACGCCGAGGGCGCCGCAAGGGCGCAACTCAGGACGCAAAGCAACAGGGAAGAAACGCACGGGAGGAGGAACGGGATGAACATCACGCACGGCCTGCGCAGGGCGCTGCAGATCAATCCGAATGGGCTGGCGACCGTTTATGGCCAGCGGCGGCGCAGCTGGGGCGAACTCGGCGAGCGCGTTACACGGCTGGCCGGCGGCCTGCGCACGCGCGGCGTCGGGAACGGCGACCGTGTTGCGGTGCTGTCCTTCAACTCGGACCGCTATCTCGAGCTCTATCTGGCGACCGGCTGGGCGGGAGGCGTGATCGTGCCGCTCAACATCCGCTGGAGCGCGCTGGAGAACGAGGATGCGCTGCGCGACTGCCGCGCGTCCGTTCTGCTGGTCGACAAGGCCTTTGCGCAGGTCGGCGCGCAGCTCGCCGGCGCCATTCCGGGGCTGAAGCTGATCTATGCCGACGATGGCGAGGCGCCGGCGGGGATGGAGAGCTATGAGGCTTTGGTTGCGGGCAGCGCTCGGGTGCCCGACGCCATGCGCAAAAGCGACGATCTCGCCGGCATCTTTTACACCGGCGGCACCACCGGCCGTTCCAAAGGCGTGATGCTCAGTCACCAGAATCTGATGGCCAATGCGCTCAACGCACTCGGCGAAGGCCTGTTTCCGGCAAGCGCGATCTATCTGCATGCGGCTCCGATGTTTCACCTTGCCAACGGGGCGGCGATGTATTCGCTGCTGCTCTCCGGCGGCTCGAACGTGATCGTTCAGGGCTTCACGCCCGAAGGCGTGATGGCTGCGATGCAGAACGAGCGCGTCACAGACGTGCTGCTGGTGCCCACGATGATCCAGATGTTCGTCGATCACCCCGCGATCGGCAAATACGACCTCTCGTCCCTGAAGAACATCATCTACGGGGCCTCGCCGATCAGCGAGGCGGTGCTCGACCGTGCCGCGCGCGCACTGCCGCATGTCCGTTTCACGCAGGCCTACGGCATGACAGAATTGTCGCCGATCGCGACGCTGCTGCATCCCGACGAGCACATCGGGGAGGGGCGCGGGAAGGGGCGCCATCGCGGTGCCGGCCGTGCCACGCTCGGTTGCGAGGTGCGGATCGTCGACGAGAACGACCAGCCGCTGCCGGCGGGCGCCGTCGGCGAGATCGTGGTGCGCGGCGACACCGTGATGATGGGCTATTGGGAGCGGCCGGAGGAGACCGCGCGCGCCGTCGTCGACGGCTGGATGCACACGGGCGATGGCGGCTACATGGACAAAGATGGGTTCATCTATGTCGTCGACCGCGTCAAGGACATGATCATCTCGGGCGGGGAGAATGTGTACTCGGTCGAGGTCGAGAACGCGCTGGCGCAGCATCCGTCGGTGCTGCAATGCGCCGTGATCGGAATTCCCAATGAGCAATGGGGAGAGCAGGTCCATGCCGTCGTGGTCAAACGCAGCGGCGTAGAGGTTTCGACCGGCGAGCTGATCGAGTTCACGAAGACGTTGATTGCCGGCTACAAATGTCCGCGCAGCATCGAGATCACCGAGACGCCGCTGCCGTTGTCCGGTGCCGGCAAGGTGCTGAAGCGCGAGCTGCGCAGGCCGTTCTGGGAGGGGCGGGAACGGCGGGTCAGCTGACGGCTCCCGCGCGTTACGGCCTGCGCGCCGAGGACGCGCGAAGATTGATGTTTTCCAGATCGTGGTCGCGCGGATACGCCCACCGGGATCGCCATGAACTGTGTTTTCAGGCTGCGTCCGATCTAGCCATGAGCCGTCTTGCCGCCGTCGATCACGAACTGGCCGCCGGTCGTGTAGGGATGATCGTCGGAGGCCAGCACCAGCGCAAAAGCCGCGATCTCCTCAGGCGCTGCCACGCGCTGTAACCCCGGGACGTTGGATTTGGCCCATTGCGCGATGCCGATATGCCAGGCCGCATCGGGCAGGCCCTCCATGCCGGCGAGCCGGCGGATCATCGGGGTGTCCGTGGTGCCGGGGATCAAGGTGTTGATGCGGATGCCATGCTTTGCGTAGTCGAGTGCCGCGGCCTGCACCAGGCCGACCAGTCCCCGCTTGGCAGCCGAATAGGCCGAGCGCTTGGCCGACGTCGCAATGGCGTTCGACGAGGAGGTGACGACGATCGATCCGCCTTTCTCCAGCATGTGCGGGATTTGATATTTCATCGACAGGAACACGCCGCGCAGATCCGTGCCGATCACGTCGTCGAATTCGGCCGCGCTGAATTCATGCAGCGGCTTCTCGATGGAGATGCCGGCATTGTTGAAGGCGACGTCGAGCCGTCCGTAGCGCGCGATGGTCGTATCGACCAGCGCCTTCACCTCGGATTCGTGGCGCAGGTCGGCGCGAATGAAGACGGCCTCGCCGCCGGACTCGCGCACCTCGGTCTCCACCTGCTTGCCACGGTCGGTGTTGCGCCCGCAAAAGGCGACGCGGCCGCCCTCGGCGGCGAACATCAGCGTTGCGGCCCGCCCGATTCCGGAGGTGCCGCCCGTGACGATGACGACCTTGCCCGCGAACCTTTGCTTGCCGCTCGGCTTTTGCTGCGGCAGCGCCGCGCCCTGGCCGAGCGCCACGCCGCCGGCGAGGCCGCCGACGGCACCTGCGAGCATGCCGAGGGCCGCGCCCCCGACCAGATGACGCCGCTTTACGGGATGGCTCGCGGTGATATTCTGCATTTCGGTCATTTCGAACTCCGGTCCGCTCAATCTGAACAGTGTTAAGATAGATATGCTGCAATCTGAACAGTGTCAAGTTACATGAAGAAACGGCCCCCCGCCGCCAAGCGCAGCACCGCTCCGACCCAGGCAAAGCCGGAGGTCGGATACCATCACGGCGAATTGCAGGAGGCGCTGATCGCCGCGAGCGAAGCCATTCTCGCCGAGCAAGGCGCGGAAGCCTTCACGCTGCGCGAAGCCGCACGCCGCGCCGGCGTTTCGCCGGCCGCGCCATCGCATCATTTCGGCAACGCCCAGGGCCTTCTCACCGAAGTGGCGATCCGCGGCTACGACGCGCTTGCCGGCGCCTTGCGCGAGGCGGCCTCCGCCAAGCAGGGCGTCCGCGACAAGCTCCACGCCCAGGGACTTGCCTATGTCGATTATGCGTTGAGGCATCCCGGCCGTTTCCAGATGATGTTTGCCAACAAGCGGCTGGTTGCCGACGATGCGCGCCTGAAGCAGGCGAGCAGGGCCGCCGGCCATGCGTTCGAGGTCGTCGTCGCCGAGCTGACCGGCGGCACCGCGAAGGAGGCGAAGACGGCGGCTGCGGCGGCCTGGTCCACCGTTCACGGCTTTGCCAAGCTTGCGCTCGAGGAGAAATTCGGCTCTGTGAACAATGAGGCCGGACGCCGCGAGATCATGATGACGCTCGATCAGGTCCTGAACTATCTCTGGCCCGCGAGCGGCACGCGCCAATAGAGCATGATCCGGAAAAGTGCGAAGCGGTTTTCCGGAAAGATCATGCGCGAACAACAACCTGAAGCGCGATGACGTTCATCCAGATCTCATCGCGCTTTAGATGCAAATCGAGGCGGTCATGACGGGCAAGACGACAGAGCTCAAGTTCGACATCGAGCGCATCGGCACGGTCTCGGCGATCCTGACGCAGCCGACCCACGCGCGCGCCTGCTACGTCCTGGCGCACGGCGCCGGCGCAGACATGCGGCATTCCTTCATGGAGAAGGTTGCAGCCGGCCTTGCCGAACGCGGCATTGCGACGTTCCGCTTCAATTTTCCCTACATGGAAGCGAAGAAGGGACGTCCTGACCCGCCCGCAATCGCACACGCGAGCGTGCGCGCCGCGGTCGCGGAGGCGGGGCGGCTCTGCCCCGGGCTGAAGCTCGTTGCCGGTGGAAAATCATTCGGCGGCCGCATGACCTCGCAGGCGCAGTCGAAGTCGCCGCTCCCCGATGTCAAAGGGCTGGCCTTCCTCGGCTTTCCCCTCCATGCTGCCAAGAAGCCGTCGAGCGAGCGCGCCGAGCACCTCGCTGCAATCGCGATTCCCATGCTGTTCCTGCAAGGCACACGCGATGAGCTTGCCGATCTTGCCCATCTCGAGCCCGTCATCGAGCGGCTCGGGCGTAAGGCGACGCTGCATGAGGTCGCAGGCGGCGACCATTCCTTTGCGGTGCTCAAGAAATCCGGCCGTAGCAATGACGAGGCGCTCAACGAGGTGCTGGACACGCTCGCGGCCTGGATCGATGCGCTCGCCTGAGGCTCACGCGGAATAAAGCCCCTTGTCGCGCGCCTTCTGGATCGCGAGCGCGGCGATCAGGTCGAGCGTAGGTGTCGACAGGCCGGCGGTGCGCGCGAAGGCCTGGGGCGCCTTCACCAGCACGTCGATCTCCATGGCGCGGCCGAGCTCGTAATCCTGCAGCAGCGACGGCTTGTGGTTGGGGGCGGGGCCGCTGCGGCTGGCGCGCTTGACCTCGGGAATGAAGTATTGGGCGATCGCGTTGGCTTCGTTCAGCATACGCGGAATCACCTCCGTGAAGGCGGGGTCGTCGCGCACGCCGCGCGCGGTCTGGCCGGTGAGCAGGCACAGCACCGACAGCGACATGTTGGTCAGCAGCTTTGACCAGATCGCCTCGCGGATCTCGGCGACCGGCGGCGATTCCAGCCGCGCATCGTTGAAGACGCCGCGCAGCCTGGTGATGCGCTCGCAATTGCGGTCGTCGCATTCGCCGATCAGGAGGCGGTTGCGGTCCGGCGTCAGGTTCTGCACCACGCCGGGCGCGATCACCTCGTTGGAGGAGAAGATCACGCCGCCGACGATCCGCTCCTTCGGGATGCAGGCGCGCAGGCGTCCGCCGGGGTCGAGGAATGAAATGTCCGGCGGCGTCGGGTGCCGCGGCGGCAGGCCGATGCCGTACCACCAGGGAATGCCGTTTTGGGCGAACACGATCGCAGTATCGTCCTGGAGCAGCGGCTTGATGCTGGAAACCAGTCCCTGAAGCGCCGTCGCCTTCAAGGTCGAGATCACGACGTCCTGCGGGCCGAGCTGGGCCGGGTCGCCTGACGCGTTCACCTTGGCGCCGACCTCGGAATCGCCGACGCGCAGCTTGAGCCCACCCGCGCGGGCCGCCTCCAGATGCGCGCCCCGCATCACGCAGCTGACCTCATGGCCGGCGCGCGCCAGCCGTACCGCAATGTGGCTGCCGACGGCGCCTGCGCCGAAAATGCAGATGCGCATATTGATATCCCGTATCCATCCCGTGGTGTCGCCCGCAGCCAGCATGACACAAGCCGCCATGCGATGGACGCGGCCGCCCTACGCCGGAAAGATATGGATCAGGGCACGCGCGCTCGGCCATAGTGCGCGGCAAACAACCGGAGGACCGCCGATGACTGCCAGCCCCGTCCTGTGGAGCCTCGATGAACGCGGGGTTGCGACCGTCACGTTGAATCGGCCGGAAGTCAACAATGCCTATGACGGCGCGCTGATCTCAGGCGTGCTCGCGGCCATGGACGACCTCGGCAGCAAGCCCAATTTGCGCGTCGTCGTGCTCCGGGGCAACGGCAAGCACTTCCAGGCCGGCGCCGATCTCAAATGGATCAACAGCGTGCGGCCGCAATCGCGCGAGGCGAACGAGGCAGCCTCGCGGGCGACGTTCGAGGCCGTGCAGCGGCTCAACACTTTGCCGCTTCCGACCGTCGCGCTGGTGCAGGGCGGCTGCTTCGGGGGCGGCACCGGCGTCATCGCGGCCTGCGATGTCGTGATTGCAGCGGACAACGCCCTGTTCTCGATCACCGAGGTGCGCTGGGGCCTGACCGCGGCGATCATCATCCCGCAGCTCTGCGATGCCATTAGTGTACGGCAAGTCCGCCGTTACGCGCTGACCGGCGAGCGCTTCGGCGCCGAAGACGCCCGCCGCATCGGCCTCGTCCACGAGGTGGTGCCGCTCGCCGATCTCGAGGCTGCAGGCGCCAAGGTCGTCGAGCAGCTGCTCGCCAACGGACCGGAGGCCATGGCCGAAACCAAGCGGCTCGCGCTGGAGAGCTCGTTCGGCGGCATGGCCGTGGACGATGCTGCCTACACGCGGCTCGTGGAGCTGCATTCGCTCAAGCGCCAGAGCGCGGAGGCGGCGGAGGGACTGGCCTCCTTCGCCGAGAAGCGGGCGGCGAATTGGGGCAGTGGCAAAGGTTAGGCGTCAGCAGCCGCGGCAGATGTTGTTGATGCTGCGGTAGACGGCGTCGTCGTCCTGCCGCAACTGGCGCAGCGTGTCGAGCGTCGTGCTCTCAGCCGCCGGCGTGGCCGGCTTGCGCTTAGCCGACAGGTCTTCCTCCTGCCGCTTGTAGCAGGCCTCGCGATCGGGCTTGGCGGGGATGAAGCGGCAGTTTTGCTCCACGGCCGAGGCGGGAACGGCCGAGATCGCGAGGGCGATAGAAGCGGCGAAGCAGTATCTGACGATGATCGAATCCATGCCTGCACTTGTCTCAGGTCCACCGTTAGCGAGCAACCGCGATCTTGCGGGCATGAGGACCGCCGGCTAAGCCGTGATCCAGTTCGAACCAGATTCCGGGAAGGAACGCGCCATGTGGGCCACGACGATCGACGAACCAGCGCGCAAAGTACCGCTCTATGGCGAATATGAAGTCGTCGTGCTCGGCGGCGGGCCGGCCGGCATCGTGGCGGCAGCCGCAGCGGCGCGCGCGGGGCGGAAGACGCTGCTGATCGAACGTTACGGCTTTCTCGGCGGCATGGGCACAGCGGCCGGCGTCACCAATTTCTGCGGCCTGCACGGCAATGTCCATGGCGAGCACCGGCGGCTGGTGCAGGGGCTCGCCTCGGAGCTGCTGGCGCGGATCGATCGCTTGAACGGCCTCAACGCGCCGCATCTGATCCTCGGCAAGGTTTTTGCCCAGGCCTATGACACCGCCGCCTACAAGATCGCGGCCGACCAGCTGCTCGCCAGCCATAAGGTGAATATGCTCTTCCACGCCCTCGGCGCCAGCGTCGTGATGGCCGATGAGCGCCGCATCGACGCGATGCTGATCGAGACCAAGGCCGGCCGGCAGGCGGTGCGCGCGGAGATCTTCATCGACTGCTCCGGCGACGGCGATCTCGCCGTGTGGGCCGGCGCGCCGTTCGAGATCGGCGACGAGCATGGCCATCCGCTCTACCCCTCGATGATGCTCCGTCTCAACGGCATCGATCCCGCAAAGGCCGGCGAGGCCTGGCGCACCATTCCGCAATTGATGGAAAAGGCCGTAGCGGCCGGCACGCACAGGTTTCCGCGCAGAAGCGCGATCGTGCGGCCACAGAAATCCGGCATCGAATGGCGGGTGAACTTTACGCAGGTGGCGCGCGAGGACGGTCATGCCATCAACGGCATCGAGCCCGACGATCTCACCCGCGGCGAGATCGAAGGCCGCAAGCAGGCGCTCGCCGCGTACGAATTCCTGCGCAGCACGGTGCCCGGATTTGAGAAGTCCTACATCGTCGACCTGCCGCCACAGCTCGGCATCCGCGAGACCCGCCGCATCAAGGGTGGCTACCAGCTCAGCGGCGAGGACGTGCTCGGCTGCGCCTCGTTCGCGGATTCCATCGGCGTCAACGGCTGGCCGATCGAGGCCCATGTGCCCGGCGACGTCGTCTTCACCTTCCCGCCGATCCCGGAATCGCGCGGCTATAATGAGCTGCCTTACCGGATGCTGGTCCCTGAGGGCGTCGACAATCTCCTGGTCGCCGGCCGCTGCGCCTCGATGACCCACGAGGGCCAGTCGGCCGCCCGGGTCTCCGGTGCCTGCTTCGCGATGGGTGAAGCCGCCGGTTCCGCCGCCGCGCTGGCGCTGTCCGGAAACCGGATTCCACGCGAAATCCCCATTGAAAAGTTGCAGGAAACGTTGAAACAACAGGGCGCCTTCATCGGACGGGATCAGGCGGTGCCCGAAGGCCTGTAACGCACTGCAAGACAAAGCGGAGGAAACGGGATGATCGGGATTGCGCGGCTCGCGGTAGGGGGCCTGATGGCGATCATGGCTATGGGCACGGCACGGGCCGAGGATGTGCCGAAAGCCAGGATCGGCGTGCTCCGCCTGTCTTCGTCGGCCCCGGTCTTCATCGCGCTGGACAAGGGCTATTTCCGTGAGGCCGGGTTGGAGGTCGAGCTGAAGTTCTTCGACGCAGCGCAGCCGATTGCGGTCGCCACCACCTCGGGCGACGTCGATTTCGGCGTCACTGCCTTCACCGCCGGGCTCTACAATCTCGGCGGCAAGGGCACGCTGAAGGTGATCGGCGGCATGAGCCGCGAGAAGCCCGGCTACCCCCTGATCGGCTATTTCGCCAGCAACAATGCCTATGCGAGCGGCCTGAAGACGCCGAAGGACCTCGCCGGCAAGCGTGTGGCGATGACGCAGGTCGGATCGAGCTTCCATTATTCGCTCGGCCTGCTCGCCGACAAATACGGCTTCAAGCTGGCGGACGTAAAGATCGTGCCGCTGCAATCGCTGTCGAATGCCGCCGCCGCGCTCAAGGGCGAGACCGTCGATGCCGCGTTGCTGCCGATCTCGACTGCGCGAAAGCTGATGGACGAGGGCGGCGCGAAATTCCTGGGCTGGGTTGGTGACGAGACGCCGTGGCAGCTGGGCGCGGTATTCGCCGCGCCGAAGACGTTGGCCAACAAGGCGCTGGTGACGAAATTCCTCGGCGTGCTCGCGAAAGCCGACCGCGAATATCACGACGTCATCCTTGCCGCGATGAAGGACGGTGTCGCCCCGATCAACGACAAGACCAGGCCGCTGCTGGAGATCATCGCAAAGTACACCAACCTGCCGGTCGAGCAGGTGGTCGGCAACTGCGCCTATATCGATCCCGACGGCAAGCTCGACGTGAAGAACGTCGACAACCAGATCAAATGGCTGCAGGAGCAGGGCTTCGTCGACAAGGGCTTTGATGCGGAAGCGATCATCGCGAAGGAATTCGTGAAGGTGGATTGATGCTGATTGTGCAAACTCCCGCGGCAGGCGATCTGCCACCCTCCCCTGGAGGGGGAGGGTCGATCGCACCGGCGATGCGCAGCATCGTCCGGAGCGAGCGGGGCGGGGTGAGCCACGGCGGTGGTCTATCTGTCGCTTGCTCCGACCATTCGCGGGAGCTTCGGGGGCAGGAATTGCCAGCATCCGCGCCGATAGACTGTCACCCCGCCCCGGTTCGCATTTCGCTTCGTTCAATACGACATAGCCGAAGCTTGGCTTCGGCGTTCTCAGGGACGGCCGCCATGGGCGGCCTATGCCCTCCCCCTCCAGGGGAGGGTGAAGAGCGCGCACACCAGTCCGAGCAGAAACGGTGCGCCTCATGGACCTGATCGCCAGCCACATCTCCCATCGCTTCGGCGATCTCGCCGTGCTCGACGACGTCTCCTTCACCGTCAGTGCCGGCGAGGTGGTGGCGATCGTCGGGCCGTCCGGCTGCGGCAAGAGCACGCTGCTGTCGATCCTCGGCGGGTTGCTGCAGCCGACCTCCGGCGCGCCCGAGCTGCGCGGCGCGCCGCCGGCGGACAGTCTCAATCCGCTGACCTTCGTGTTCCAGGACTTTGCGCTGCTGCCCTGGGCGACGGTGGAGGAAAACGTCGAATTCCCGCTGCTGCACACCCAGCTCTCGGCCGCGCAGCGCCGCGCGCTGGTCGAGGATGCGCTGCGCCGCACCGGCCTCACCGATTTTCGCCAAACCTATCCAAAGCAGCTCTCCGGCGGCATGCGCCAGCGCGTCGGCATCTCGCGCGCGCTTGCGGTGAGGCCCGCGATCCTCTTGATGGACGAACCGCTCTCGGCGCTGGATTCGCAGACCCGCGAGCTGCTGCTGGAGGATTTCATCCGCCTGCTTGCCGATGGCGGCATGGGCGCGGTCTACGTCACCCACAATCTCGAAGAGGCCGCGCGGCTCGCCGACCGCATCGTGGTGCTGTCGCGCCGTCCTGGCCGCATCCGCGAGGTCGTCACCGTGCCGATGGCGCGGGCGACGCGCGGCGAAGCGGCGGCGCGCGAAAAGCTCCTGGTGCTGCAGAATCAGATCTGGTCGCTGATCCGCAACGAGGCGATCGATGCCGAGCGCGAGGTCCAGCATGCTTGACCGCGCGGCAACGGACACGGCCAAGAACGAAGCGACGCGGCCCGTCCGCTTCCGCGGCGCCGGTTTCGTGCCTGCCTCGAGCCGGTACGGCGGCTGGATCGCGCTCGGCCTCCTCATCGCGATCTGGCAGGCGGCCGGCAGCGTCGGCCTCGTCAACGCGCTGTTTCTGCCGACTCCTTCCGCAATTGTCCGTGCGATCTACCAGCTCGCGGTCTCCGGCGCACTCTGGCAGCATGTTTCGGCCTCGCTGCTGCGGATCGGCGTCGGCTGGCTGTTGGGAACGGCGGCCGGCATCGCCGTCGGTTTCGCCATCGGCCTGTCGCGCCTTGCGCGCAGCGTCGGCATCACCTTCATCTCGGCGCTGTTTCCGATTCCGAAGATCGCGCTGCTGCCGCTGCTCATTCTCTGGCTCGGCATCGGCGAAGAGCCGAAGATCGCGACCATTGCGTTAGGGGTATTCTTCTCGACCGCGATCTCGGTCTATAGCGGCGTCGATGCCGTGCCGCGCAACCTGATCCGCATGGCGCAGAGCTTCAACGTTCCGTTCGCCACCATCGTGCGCAAGGTGATCTGGCCGGGCGCGCTGCCGGCGATCCTTGCCGGCTTCCGCATCACCGCCTCCGTCGCGCTGCTGCTGGTCGTCAGCGCCGAGATGATCGGCGCCCAATACGGCATCGGCGCCTTCGTGCTGCAGGCCGGCAACCTGATGCAGACCGATCAGCTGCTCGCGGGCGTCGTGATCCTGTCGGTGTTTGGGCTGGCGGTCGGGAAGGTGATCGGCTGGCTGGAGATGCGGCTGTTGCACTGGCGCTAGATACGATCACCGGCGCCGTAGGGTGGGCAAAGCGAAGTGTGCCCACCATTCCTTCATGAGTCGCGAAGACGTGGGCACGGCGCAAGGGCGCCTTTGCCCACCCTACGAGACCGGCGACCGTCACGCGTTCCCGCGGTCTTCCCTGAACAGATCCAGCTTCTGCTGCACCGGCCGATCCGAGAAGCTGAACAGCACGGCGTCCTCATCCGCCTCGTGCGTCACCCAATGCCAGCTCGGCACCACGAACAGGTCGCGCGGGCCCCATTCGAACATTGTATCGCCGACGTGGCTCCGACCCTTACCCTCGATCGGGCAGAACACCGTCGCATCGGTCGAACGATAGCGCGCGGTGTTGAAACCCTTCGGCAGCAGCTGGATGAAGGTGCCAATCGTCGGCATCGCGAAATCGCCGGTCTCGGGGTTGCTGAACTTCAGCTTGAGGCCGTGGCAGGCGTCCCATTCCTGGCTCGTTCTGGCCTTCTCCAGCGCCTCGCGGGTGTAGGCATAGGGATAGCTGAAGATCGGCGAAGTCTTCGAGCTCCGCTTCACATCAACGGGCAGGAGGTTGTGGCCGTAGCGGGCAAAGCTGTCGCCCGCGGGCTTGGTGATCTTCTGCTGGTCTTCCTTCGCGCCTTCGGCAAAGGAGCAGTCGAAGAATTGCACCAGTGGAATGTCGAGGCCGTCGAGCCAGAACATCGGCTGATCGGTCTCGTTGGAATGATCGTGCCAGGTCATCGACGGCGTGATGATGAAGTCCCCGGGCTCCATCGCGGTGCGCTCGCCGTCCACCGCGGTGTGGGCGCCCCTGCCTTCGAGCACGAAGCGCAGCGCCGACTGGCTATGCCGGTGCGCAGGCGCGACGTCGCCGGGCACCACCATCTGCACGCCGGCATAGAGCGAGGTCGTGATCTTGGATTGCCCGCGCAGCCCCGGGTTCTCCAGCACCAGCACGCGCCGCTCGGCTTCCTTGGCGGTGATCAGCTTGCCGGCCTCCGTCATGTAGTCTCGGATGACGTCGAACTTCCAGAGGTGTGGCCGGCAGGCGCTCTTCGGCTCCGGCGTGATCAGGTCGCTCATCACCGTCCACAGCGCGGTGAGATTCTCGCCGTCGATCTTCCGGTAGAACGCCTCGCGTTCCGGCGTCTTGGTCACGGCTTCCATGGTTGCTGCTCCCGATCGTTTGTTGATTGACAGTATACTGAGGATCTAGGTAGCGTCAACGTGACGGATGACATACAAGGTTGTCATTCCGGGGCGAAGGGCCGCGCAACGCGTGGCCCGGCGAGCCCGGAATCCATAACCACGATCGGGAGTATGGATTCCGGGCTCGACGCTGGCGCGTCGCCCCGGAATGACAAAAGCAGGGAGGTCTCAATGAAGCTGCACGGCTATTTCCGCTCCAGCGCCGCCTACCGCGTGCGGATCGCGCTGAACCTCAAGGGGCTCGGCGCCGAGCATCTGCCGCATCATCTGCGCAAGGGCGAGCAATGCGCCCCCAGCTATCTCGCCATCAACCCGCAGGGCCTGGTGCCGGCGCTGGAGGACGATGCGGGCGGAGTGCTGACGCAATCGGTCGCCATCATCGAATGGCTCGACGAGACCCATCCCAATCCGCCGCTGTTGCCGAAGGATCCGCTGCGCCGCGCCAAGGTGCGGGCGTTTGCGCTGGCGATCGCCTGCGACACCCATCCGGTGCAGAACCTGAAAGTGCTGGCGCGGCTGCGTGAGCTCGGCCTGCCCGAGGAGAAGGTCCAGGATTGGGCCGCCTGGGTCAACCGCGAGGGCCTGTCGGCCTGCGAGACGCTGATCAAGGACGAGAAGGGCCCATTCTGCTTCGGCAATGCGCCGACGCTGGCCGATCTCTGCCTCGTGCCGCAGCTCGGCAATGCGCGCCGCTTCGGCGTCGACGTCTCCGCCTATCCGCGCCTGCTCCAGGCCGAGGCCGCCGCCAAGGCACTGCCGGCATTTGCCGATGCCGCGCCGGAGAAGCAGCCCGATGCCGAGTAAGCCGCCCCCTCCGATCACGATCGACGCGGTCTATGCCGCGCCGGGCTATCTGTTCCGGCGCATGCAGCAGATCGCTGTCTCGATCTTCATGGAGGAGTGCAAGGCGTTCGACCTCACGCCGGTGCAATATGCCGCGCTGGTCGCGATCCACACCCATCCCGGCATCGACGCGACGCGGCTGTCGGCGGTGATCGCTTTCGACCGCTCCACGCTCGGCAGCGTGATCGAACGTCTCCAGGCCAAGGCCTATATCGAGCGCAAGCCGGCGCCGGAAGACAAGCGGATCAAGCTCCTGTACTTGACGAAGTCCGGCGCCGCGATCCTGCGCGAGATCATCCCCGCCGTCGAGCGCGCCCAGGCCCGGATGCTGGAGCCGCTCAAGCCCGCCGACCGCAAGGCGCTGATGGGCCTGCTGGCGCAGCTGGTCGATCTCAACAACGAAGCCTCCCGCGTGCCGCTGCGCGCGGAGGACGCGCTGGAGCATCTTGGGAAGGCTGGGTGAGGGCGCCCCGGCCGGCCCGGAGCGCGATCTCGTAGGGTGGGCAAAGGCGCGAAGCGCCGTGCCCACGATCTCTCTTCTGTTGGGGAATGGTGGGCACGCTCCGCTTTGCCTACCCTACGATTGCGATGCGCGGAAGTCCGTCCTCGCCTCACATCCGCAGCAACGCCTGCCGATCGATCTTCCCCGTCCCCGTCTTCGGCAACTCGTCGATGAAGATCACCTCGCGCGGATATTTGTAGGGCAGCAGCCTGGCCTTGACATAGTCCTGCAGCCTGCGCGTCGCCTCACTCTGGTCGACCGCTCGGCCGTTCATCACCACCACCGCCTTCAGCGTCATGCGACGGTCCGGCAGCTCGGCGGCGAACACCGCGCATTCGCGGATGTCGGGGTGATCGGCGAGGCACAGCTCGACCTCGAGCGGGTAGACCCACTGGCCGGAGATCTTGATGAGATCGTCGGCGCGGCCACGGAAGAAGTGGAAACCGTCGGCATCCCGCACGAAGCGATCACCGGTGTAGATCCAGCCGCCCTCGCGGATGGTCTCGGCGGATTTGTCCGGCCGGTTCCAGTACAGCGGCGTGTTGGAATCACCGCGGACCCACAGAATCCCTTCCTCGTTGTCGCCGACCTCGCGCCCGTCCTTGTCGCGCAGCGCGACCTCGTAGCCGGGAACGCGCAGGCCCGCAGCGCCGAGCTTCTTCTGCTCGGGCCGGTTGGAGAGATAGATGTGCAGCACCTCGGTCGAGCCGAGGCCTTCGACGATTTCGAGCCCCGTGAGCGTCTTCCAGCCGTTGAAGACCTCGGCCGAAAGCACCTCGGCGGCGGAGAGTGCCATGCGCAGCGACGAGAAGTCCGTCTTGTCCGCGCCCTCGGCCTTGGTTAGCGCGGTGTACAGCGTCGGAAGGCCGAAGAAGATTGTCGGCTTGTACTGCTCGATCGCCGCGAAGATCGCTGCCGGCTTCGGCTGGCCCGGCAGCAGCAATGTTGCGGCGCCGGCCGAGAACGGGAAGGTGACGGAATTGCCGAAGCCATAGGCGAAGAAAATCTTCGGCACCGAGAAGCAGATGTCGTCAGGCGTCAGCTTCAGTACGTTCCGCGCAAAGGCGGCATCCGTGTAGGCCATGTCGTGCTGCAGGTGCACGATGCCTTTGGGCCGTCCGGTCGAGCCGGAGGAGTACATCCAGAACGCCATTTCGTCGCGCCGCGTCGGCGCTTCCGCCAGCTCAGCAGAAAATTGCGCGAGCCAGCTCGCCGCCGCGAGCGCCCGCGGCGCTGCGTGCTCGCCGGCCGCGCCGTTGGCGACGATCAGCGTATGCAGCTTCGTCTCCTTGCAGGCCTCGGCATTGAAGCGGGTTACGAATTCTGCATCCGCCACCGCGACGGTCGCGCCGGAATCGGCGAGGTAGAATTGCAAGAGGTCCGGCGGCGTCAACGTGTTGATCAGCAGCGGCACGAAGCCGGCGCGCACGGCGCCGAAGAAGGCGGCGGGGTTCGCCGGCGTGTCGTCGAGAAACAACAGCACGCGATCGCCGCGCTTCAGGCCAAGCGAGGCGAAACCGTTGCCCCAACGGCAGGCCTCCGCGCAGAGCTCGGCATAAGTGCGCGTGCCTGCCGGCCCCAGGAGCGCGAGCTTGTCGCCGCGGCCCTTGCCGAGATTGTCGAACAGCACGCGGCCGGCATTGTAGATGTCGGGAACGGCAAAGCCAATCTCGCGCGCCCCCGCGCTGTCCGCGGGCACCTGGTCACGGATGTCGTGGCTCATGCCGCATCTCCGCCGTTGTCTTTGGCGCCGTCTCCGGCGTTCCTGGCCGCCTCGTAGCGGGCCATGAAGGCCGGCGACATCGCACGCAGCCGGGAATCGTCGATGCGGCCGGAGCGGGTGATGTAGCTGTAGGCGAAGTCCATCAGGGGAAGCTTCATGTGCTCGGCGAAATGTTCGTACCAGAACGCACTGGTGCGCGCCGCGTTGACGAGCTTCTGCACGATGGGCTTGCGCGCGGCCTGATAGCGATGCAGCGCGGTCGCAAGATGCGCATCCGACTCCAGCGCCTTGACGAGGGCGATGGCGTCCTCGATCGCGAGCCGCGTGCCCGAGCCGATCGAGAAATGTGCCGAATGCAGGGCGTCGCCGAGCAGCACCATGTTCTTGAACGACCAGTGCTCGTTCCAGATCCAGGGAAAATTGCGCCAGACCGATTTGTTGGAGACGAGGCAATGGCCGCCGAGCGTGTCGGCGAACACCTCCTCGCAGACGCCCTTGGACTGCTCGACGTCCTTGTAGGCGAATCCATAGGCCTGCCAGGTGGCGTAATCGCATTCGACCAGGAAGGTGCTCATGGTCGGCGAATAGCGGTAGTGATGGGCGTTGAAGGCGCCGCGTTCGGTCTTCACGAAAGTCTGCGACAGCGTGTCGAATCGTTTCGAGGTGCCGTACCAGACGAACTTGTTGGACGAGTAGGACAGCGAGGTGCCGAAATCGCCCTCATAGGTGCGGCGCACCAGCGAGTTCAGCCCGTCGGCGGCAACGATCAGATCGTGGCCGTTGAGCTGGTCGATCGCCTGGATTTGCGTGTCGAAGCGCGGCGTGACGCCGACATCGAACGCGCGCTGCTGCAGGAATTTGAGCAGCTCCAGCCGGCCGATCGAGGAGAAGCCGACGCCGTCGATGGCGACGCTGTCGCGATGCAGGTGCAGCGTGATGTTCTCCCAGCTCTCCATGTGCGGGGCGATCGCATCGACCGTCTCGGGGTCGTCGGCGCGCAGGAACTCCAGCGCCTGGTCGGAGAACACGACGCCAAAGCCCCAGGTCGCGTCGGCCGGGTTCTGTTCGAACAGGTCGACCTGATCCTCGGGGTGACGCTTCTTCCAGAGATAGGCGAAGTAGAGCCCACCGGGCCCCCCGCCAATCACGGCGATCCGCAACGTCTGCCTCCCTAATTGACAGTATACTTACTATCTAGGGGTAGACTAATGTGCTCCGGTGTCCGGCGCCAGCGGAATTATTGCCAGCGCGCGGCACGCCAAAGCACGTGTCCGGACACGCGTTTTGCGGGTCCGAAACCGTCAGGTGCGAATCATAGCCAAACCGGGGCGGATTGGCCACCGGGGGGTCAGACGCAGCGCTTCACATAGACCCCGTTCACAAGAACCCTGGTGCAGCGGACCGCCGGCACCGGCTTGCGGACGACCACGGCCGCGTTCGGGCCGGCGCAGCCGGCGCGAACGACGCCGCGTGCGCACACCACCGCATTGGCGTCGGTGGCATCGAAGGTCATGGTGGCGGCGAAGGCCAGAAGCGCAGAAGCAACGAGCAGCAATGAACGCATGTTGTCCTCCCGGGGCTTGTCGTGGTCGTAGCGGCCTTTCAAACAAGGATCGGTTAGTTTACGCCTCAGCACGCGCAAACCTTCGCGTCACGCACCGCAATTCATGCCGCGGACGAATTAAGCCCGCTCGGTCTCATCGCGCCGCGAAAGGCGCGAGCACCTCCTTGCAGGCCGGCGAGAGCGATGCCGCGCGGTTGGAAATGCATTGGATGATCCGGCCGCCGCCGGGCGCCACGCCGGCGCAGAGGGTGCGGATGTCGGCGCCGCAAGCCGACCGCACGATGAACAGCTCTTCGCGCGGCAGCAATGGCCGCAGCACGATGGCGGCCGGTGCCGCGGCAGGCGCCGCCTCTGCGGCCGGTGCAGCAGCGGAAGCAGGCGCGGCCGCTCCGCCACCGAAAGCCGCGTTCACCGCCTTGGCGCAACCGGCCGACACCTTCGCCTTGTTCTTCTCCAGGCATTCGAGCGCGGGCGCGCCGCCGGGCGGCACGCTGGCGCAGACCTTGGGATAATCGCCGCGGCAGGCGCTCTTGATCGCGGAAACCTGCGCGGGGCTCGGCTGCTTTGCTGCTGCTGCCTTCGGCGCCGCCGCCGCTCCCGGCTTGGAAGCTGGCGCGGCAGCCGGCGCCGCTTCCGTTTTGGCCGGTTCAGACTTGGCCGGTTCAGATTTGGCCGGTTCAGATTTGGCGGGCGCTGCTTCGGTCTTCGGCGCGGCGGCCGGTTCGACCGCGCGAACCGCAGCTTGGCAGCCCGACGACAGGCTCGACATGTTCTTGGCGAGGCATTGATACGCCTCCACTCCGCCAGGCGTCACGCTCGAGCAATGCGCCATGAAGTCCGAGCGGCATGCGGACCGGATCGCGCTTTTCTGGGCCTCGGTCTGCGCGAACGCTCCTGTTGCAGTTGCGAAGAGTGCCGTCGCCAGCAACGCTGTGCGCGTCGATGCATGCTTCAACGTTTTGAACATTTGAATGAATTCCTGCCCGATCGGGAACGCCGACCATCCTGAAAAAATATGCAAGCGCAATCGTCGCGAGGGTCAGCTCGCGAGCGGCATCTTTGGCCGCTTCGGCCTCTACCGCAAGTCAATTGTGCCGGCGCAATTGGGGCGCGACTACGTCGTCAGTCTCACCATGCGCTTGCCGCGGTTCTCGCCTGCGAGCAATCCGATCAGCGCTTTCGGCGTGTTCTCAAGTCCATCGAGAATGTCCTCCTGCACCTTGAGCTTGCCGGATTTCACCCAGGCCTGGAGATCGGCGAGCGCGCGCTCGCTGTCCTTCATGTAGTCCATCACGATGAAGCCCTGCATGGTCAGCCGCTTCACCACGATCAGGCCGGGCACGCCGCGCGGGCCATGTGCGGCAGGCGCGCCGTCATATTGCGAGATCGCGCCACAACAGGCGATGCGGCCGTAATTGTTCATCTGCGGCAGGCAGGCTTCGAGGATGTCGCCGCCGACATTGTCGAAATAGACGTCGATGCCTTTCGGGGCCGCTGCGCGCAGCGCCTTGAACACCGCGCCGTCCTTGTAGTCCACGGCGGCATCGAAGCCGAGCTCGGAGGTCAGCCAGTTGCACTTGTCGGCGCCGCCGGCGATGCCGACGACGCGGCATCCCCTGATCTTGGCGATCTGTCCGACGATCGAGCCGACCGAGCCTGCGGCTGCGGAGACCACGACCGTCTCGCCCTCTCTCGGCTTGCCGATCTCAAGCAGGCCGAAATAAGCGGTGAGGCCCGCGATGCCGAACACGCTGAGCAGGTGCGTCATCGGCTCGAGCTTCGGCATCTTGGTCAGATGCTTCGCCGGCACGGCGGCAAATTCCTGCCAGCCGGTGTCGCCGAATACGATGTCGCCGGGCGCAAGCCCCGCTGCCTTCGAGTTGACGACCTCGGCGATGGCGCCGCCGGCCATGACGCTGTTGGCTTCGACGGCGGAACGATAGGTCGCGCCGTGCATCCAGGCGCGGTTGGCCGCGTCGAGCGAGATGTAGCGTACGCGCAGCAAGGCCTCGCCATCCTTCGGCTCCGGCATCGCGCCCTCGACCATCTTGAAATGTTCGGGACCGAGCTTGCCGCTGGGCTTCTCCACCAGCAGGATCTGGCGATTGATGTTGCCGCTCATGGCGTTTCCCTTTTCATTTGCTTGACGATCATTGATGCAGCCGCCGCAAGGAAAGCGTGCAAGCCGCATGCGTCGTGCGCTGCATGAAGGCTAGATCGCCGCTTTCCATTTCACAACGGGAACATCCCGACAACGCGGCCGCACGCAAGGCGTGTTGCGTCGAGCGCGCCTTCCACAAACAAATGGGTTCACCGCGCGACTGCCCACAGGCGAGCGCCTGAACGTGCCGATCTCGCTGCAGTTGGAGGAGGCGTTCAAGGCGATGGACGATTCCCCGGGCGCGAAGAATTAGCGCTTACTTCCCTTCTCCCCTTGTGGGAGAAGGTGGCGCGAAGCGCCGGATGAGGGGTTGCATCCGCGAGTCCTGTTGCGAGAGGCTCGCGCGCGGAGAGAGACCCCTCACCCGTCTCACCGCTACGCGGTGAGCCACCCTCTCCCACAAGGGGAGAGGGTGCAGTGTGCTTCGCAGCTAATTGTTATCAAACACCCGGTCGAGCGCCGCGTCATACGCCGCCTGCACCAGCTCCGGGTGCAGCTTGCCCAGCGCCTCCATCATCACGCCGGAATTGATCTCGAGCACCTTCCATTCGCCGTTCACGCGAACCACGTCGATCGAAGCAAAGACGATGCTGATGGCGCACGCGGCATCGATCGCGAGCTTTGCGCAGGCCGCGCGGACTTCGCCGTCCTCCAGCAACACCGGCTTTGCGCCGGCATCGAGATTGTGCCGCCAATCCGAGCCGCGCTGCTTGCTGTAGACGACGAGCGGCATGTCATCGAGCAGGACCACGCGGACCTCCTCCTCGATCGCGACAAAGGGCGAGATCACGAGCCCCGTACTCATCGAAAAGACCTCGCTGGCCGCCCGGTCGAGCTCCGCCTCCGTCGTCACCTTGAACACCGATCGCCCTGATGTCCCCTCGTTCGGCTTCACCACCACGCCCTGCGGGTTTTGGGCAAGCTGCGCCAGCATCCCCTCGCGCCGATCGGCGCCGGCGACATGCACGCCCAGCTTCGGGTTGAGGAACAGCCGGTGCGGAACGCAGGGCACCTCCGCCAGCGTCAGCGCCTCGGCGGTGGCCGATTTGTCATTGGCGAGGCGATGGGCGATGGCGCTGTTGAGGCCGATGTCGTAGCCGAAGGCGAAACGGCGCCGCGGCCCCCGGCGCATTGCGATCAGCCAGCCGTCGGAGCGGACATCGACCGCGATGCCCCTCTCCGCGCAATACCGCCTGATCGCCTGAACGAAGATCCGCTCGCCGCTTGCCATGGTGTTTCTTCATTCCTGTCGCCAAAAGCCGCAAAAATGCGGGCATCGGCGCCAAACCGGCTGAAATCAGAGCTATTCTTAATGAAATTCTTGCGAGCGCGCCGGAAATTAAGTGCTGCAATGAAGGCCGGGAGGGAAAAGATATTATCTTCCGCGCGCGCCAGGCAGCAGATTCCTTGATAATGTGACCAGTTCTGCCGCAAATGCCGGTTTGACCGGCATCAATTGCATCCGAAACGAGGTTGATTATTGGTCTCAATGGCGTAGATCACACACGCGAAATCCTCCGCCATGGCAAATGGTGCCGCCCCGATTTCAGGGCCGGGCAACGCTTTTGCCCTAAAACCGCAGTTATTCGGAATATCGAAAATCATGAGCGCGTTTTACCGAGAGAAGGTTCTTTCCGTCCACCACTGGACCGACACGCTGTTCAGCTTCCGCGCCACCCGCGATACCGGCTTCCGGTTCCAGAACGGCCAGTTCGCCATGATCGGCCTCGAGGTCGATGGCCGGCCGCTGCTGCGGGCCTACAGCATGGCGAGCGCCAACCACGAGGAAGAACTTGAGTTCTTCTCGATCAAGGTGCAGGACGGTCCGTTGACCTCGCGCCTGCAGAAGATCAAGGAAGGCGACACCATCCTGGTCGGCCGCAAGGCGACCGGCACGCTGATCACCGACAACCTGCTTCCCGGCAAGCGGCTGATGCTGCTCTCGACCGGCACCGGCCTTGCGCCCTTCGCCAGCCTGATCAAGGACCCCGAGGTTTACGACCAGTTCGAGTCCATCGTGCTGGTGCATGGCTGCCGCCAGGTCTCCGAGCTCGCCTATGGCGAGAAGCTGGTCGCGACCCTGCGCGAGGATGAGCTGTTCGGCGAGCTGCTCGCGGACAAGCTCGTGTATTATCCGACCGTGACCCGCGAGCCGTTCCGGAACCGTGGCCGCATCACCGACCTTATCAGCTCCGAGCAGATCTTCAACGACATCGGGCAGGGCCCGCTCGACATCGCAACCGACCGCATCATGATGTGCGGCAGCCCGGCGATGCTGGAAGAGCTGAAGCAGATGTTCGAGAGCCGCGACTTCGTCGAAGGAAGCGGCAACAAGCCCGGCCATTTCGTGATCGAGAAGGCCTTCGTCGAGCGCTAAGCACCACGCTCTCGTGTCCCGGACGCAGCGCCCCTTCGCCGGTGCGCTGCAGAGCCGGGGTCCATCTCGCCGCATCGTATGCTGTTGCATTCTGGGTCCCGGGTCTGAGCTTGCGCTTGCCCGGGACACTGCATGGCTTGCGCCGCCTCCAGCCTGACCCCATCCGACCCCTCTGCTGCACCGCAAAATCCGTCCATCCGGCTGATTGATTTGTCTCGGCCGAATTCGCTAGCCTGAAACAAGGGCGGCGTCATATCCGTATGACAGGCGCGGGCGTATCGTGACGCCTTCTGCTGGCGAGAGGATCGGAATCGTGGCCGACGACAACAAGACGCATGCATCCCCGAAACGCCTGCCGCTGGCGGAGGAGGGGATCATGGAAACCCTGCTGCTGCCCTTCTCGCCGCGCTTCATCGTGCTGACGATCTGCGCGGTGGTCACCGCGCTCCTGATCGGCATCGGCATCTCCGACGGCAAGATCTTCGACATCCTGCTGATTCCGATCCTGATCTTCGGCGCGCTGACCCTGCTCGGCGTCCGCGATCTCCTGCAGAAGAGCCACGCGGTGCTGCGCAACTACCCGATTTCGGCGCATATCCGCTTCCTGCTCGAAGAGATCCGCCCCGAGATGCGGCAATATTTCTTCGAGAGCGAGAAGGACGGCATGCCGTTCTCGCGCGACACCCGCGCGGTGGTCTATCAGCGCGCCAAGATGGAGCTCGACAAGCGTCCTTTCGGCACCCAGGAGGACGTCTATCGCGAGGGCTATGAGTGGATGCATCACTCGGTCTCGCCGAAGGCGCATGCGACGGAGAAATTCCGCGTCGTGATCGGCGGGCCGGACTGCGCAAAGCCCTATTCGGCCTCGGTGTTCAACATCTCGGCGATGAGTTTTGGCGCGCTCAGCCCCAACGCCGTGCGCGCGCTGAATGCCGGCGCCAAAAAGGGTGGTTTCGCCCATGACACCGGCGAGGGCGGCGTCAGCCCCTATCACCGCGAGATGGGCGGCGACATCATCTGGGAGATCGGCTCGGGCTATTTCGGCTGCCGTCATCTCGACGGCAGCTTCGATCCCGAAGCGTTCGCGCGCGTCGCCGGCGACGACCAGATCAAGATGGTCGAGCTCAAGGTCAGCCAGGGTGCCAAGCCCGGCCATGGCGGCGTGCTGCCGGCGGCCAAGGTCTCCGAGGAGATCTCCAAGATCCGCGGCGTCGCCATGGGCGAGGACTGCATCTCGCCGGCCTCGCACCGCGCGTTCTCGACGCCCGTGGGCATGATGCAGTTCATCGCCGAGATGCGCCGCCTTTCGGGCGGCAAGCCGGCCGGCTTCAAGCTCTGCATCGGCCATCCCTGGGAGTTCCTGGCGATCTGCAAGGCGATGCTGCAGACCGGAATCTATCCTGATTTCATCGTCGTCGACGGCAATGAGGGCGGCACCGGTGCCGCGCCGCTCGAGTTCATGGATCATCTGGGGATGCCGATGCGCGAGGGCGTCAATTTCGTCCACAACGCGCTGGTCGGAATCAATGCGCGCGACCGCATCAAGATCGGCGCCTCCGGCAAGATCGCAACCGCCTTCGACATGGCGCGCGCCATGGCGATCGGCGCCGATTGGTGCAATTCGGCGCGCGGCTTCATGTTCTCGCTCGGCTGCATCCAGTCGTTGAGCTGCCATACCGACCGCTGCCCGACCGGCGTGGCGACGCAGGACCCGACGCGGGCGCGCGCGCTCTATGTGCCGCTCAAGATCGACCGCGTGCACAATTATCACCATGCCACGCTGCACTCGCTGACCGAGCTGATCGCCGCGGCCGGGCTCGAACATCCGCAGCAGCTGCGGCCGATCCATTTCAGCCAACGGACGTCGACGACCCAGGTGAAGTCGTTCGCGCAGCTCTATCCGGCGCTGCGTCCGGGCGAGCTGCTCGAAGGCACGGAAGACCCGCGCTTCCGCGACGCCTGGCAGATGGCGCGCGCCGAGACGTTCCAGCCGGCGTTGTAAGATGCGGGCTGCGGCTGCGTAGGCCAGGGACCTCAAATTGCCGAGAGCGGAGGGTAGGGTTTAACGGCTGGTTCAACTTTGGGTGTAGATTCGCCCCATGGACGAGCGACGCGACAAGGCCCGACATCGCGTGCTGAAGGCCGGAACGATCGAGTTCGGCGGCGGCGCGATCGACTGCACCGTCCGCAATCTCTCCGATACCGGCGCCGCACTCGACGTCGCCAGCCCCGTCGGCATTCCCGATCATTTCACCCTGTTCGTCCAGGCCGACGGCACGCATCGGACCTGCACGGTGGTCTGGCGCAAGGAAAAGCGGATCGGGGTCAGGTTCGGGTGATGATGTTTCCCTCTCCCCTTGTGGGAGAGGGTGGCTCGCCGCGTAGCGGCGAGACGGGTGAGGGGTTCTATCCGCGAATCCAATTTTCGATTGAATGTGCGGAGACAACCCCTCATCCGGCGCTTCGCGCCACCTTCTCCCACAAGGGGAGAAGGAAAAGCGGGTACGCCGTCACCTGCTACCCCGTCTCGACCTCAGTCAATCGGCTCGCCAATATCTTGTCGATCCTTCGCCCGTCGAGATCGACCACCTCGATGTGCCAGCCGCCGAAATCGAAGGCATCGCCGACATCGGGCAGCATGTTGAATTGTTGCAGCACGAGGCCTGCGACCGTGTTGTAGCGATGCGGCGGCAGCTTGATGCCGAGCAGTTCGCCGAACTCGTCGACCGGCATCCAGCCGGAGATCAGCAGCGAATCGTCGTCGCGCCTGATGAAGGCCGGCTCGGGCGGTCCCTCCTCGGAATGAAAGGCGCCGACGATCGAGTAGAGGATGTCGGCGGCGGTCACCATGCCTTCGAAGGCGCCGTATTCGTCGTAGACGAGCCCGACGTGAACCGGGGCCGCTTTCAGGATGGTCAGCACGTCGCGCGCATCTGCCGACACCGGGATGCCGGGCGCCTCGCGCACGAGCGCGCGCAGGTCCGGGCTGCGTTCGTTCATATAGGCGATCAGCAAATCCTTGGCCTGCAGCACGCCGATCGGCTTGTCGCGGTCGCCGTCGGAGACGGGAAAACGCGAATGCGGGCTCTTGGCGATGATGTCCTGGATGGCGGCGGGATCGTCGTTCAGGTCGATCTCGTCGACCTCGGTGCGCGGCGTCATGACCGCGCCGACCGGCCGGTCGCCCAGCCGCATCACGCCGGCGATCATCTCCTTCTCGCCCGGCTCGAGCACGCCTGCGCTCTCGGCCTCGCTGACGAGGTGATGGATCTCGTCCTCCGAGACCTTCTCCTCGGCCTTGCCGCCGCGGCCGAGCAGCGTGAGGATCAGCTTGCCGGAGACGTCGAGCAGAAACACGAGCGGCAGCGATATTTTCGCGAGCGCGTGCATCGCCGGCGCGACCCGCACCGCGATGCTCTCGGGGTCGCGCAGCGCCACCTGCTTCGGCACCAGCTCGCCGACGATCAAGGTGCCGTAGGTGATGAGCGTGACCACGATGCCGACGCCGACGATGTCGGCAATACCTGGGGACAGGCCGAGCTCGAGCAGCCATTGCGTCAGCCGCTGCCCGAGCGTCGCGCCCGAGAACGCGCCGGAGAGCACACCGACCAGCGTGATGCCGATCTGCACCGTCGAGAGGAACTTGCCGGGATCGGCCGCCAGCGTCAGCGCCCGCTCGGCGCCGCGCACGCCCTTGGCCGCGAGCAGCGACAGCCGCGCTGGGCGCGATGACACCACGGCCAGCTCCGACATGGAGAGCAGGCCGTTGATGACGATCAGGACGACGACGATGGCGAGTTCGAGCGAAAGCATTGACGTTCCGGAGGTAAGCAAGTGTGGCCGGGATGCCGGCAAGCCACTGATATAGGTATTCAGTGCGGAAGTGCTGGCGATTCTGCTTATTCATGCCGAAAGGGAACCCGTGCGCGACGGCATTCCCAAGGGCGTCCGCGACGACTTGACACCCCGCGGAACTACGGATCGTTGCTTAACGAGCCCTTAGTGGCCCGCCGGCTAGCGTTTTCGACATTGCAGAAGTAAAGTCGGGGAAACCTGAGGATGCGGATCGGGAAGCTTTTTGCGCTGTCGATGCTGACGGTGACGGTATTTGCAGTCATTCTCGGCGCCGAGGTGCTGATACCGCAGGCCCGCATCTTCACGAACCGCTCCGACGCGATCAAGACGGTCGATGCCTTTGGCGCGACGCTGATGGCCAGCCAGCACGTCGCCAGCCTTCGCGCTCCCTATATCGGACCGATCTTCCAGGAGGGCGCCGCAACGCAGGCGCAGCTCGAAGCTGCGACGAAGGCCACGAAAACGGCCGAGGCGGGCTTCGAGGCCGCAACGCGCGCCGTCATGGTGCTGGATGACGGCGGCGCGATTGCCGAGAATCTCGACCGTGCAGCGCGGCGGCTGAAAGACATCACCGCCGCGGCCGATCGTGCGATGAGCGTTCCCCTCGCGACGCGCGACAGCGCCGTGACAAAGGGCTTCCTGCCCGGTATTGCCGAGGTCCTCGCCAATCTCGAGCCTGTCATGAACAAGCTCGAGGCCAAGGTGATCAACGCCGATTCCTCGCTTGCGGCGCTGTTGAACCTGGCGCGGACGGCGCAGGACCTGCGTGTTTCGGCCGGCAGCCGTGCGGCCACGCTGTCCCCAGCGCTCTCCGCGCGCCGTCCGCTCACCGCGGCCGAATTGTCGCTGATGGACCGCATGCAGGGACGCGTGGAGGTCGATCGCGAGCGCATCGAGGCCGGTCTCGAGCAACTCGGAAATCCCGTCCGCATCGCCACCGCGCTGAAGGCTGCGACGGAATCATATTTCGGAAAAGCTGCAGTTGCTGTGGACAAGGAGCTTCCTGCGGCCCGGAGTGACGGCAAATACGTTGCCACCGCCGACGAGCTGGCGAAGGTCATCGTGCCGGCCATCCAGATGTTCTACGGC
Organism: Bradyrhizobium sp. BRP23; assembly: GCF_020194135.1. Taxonomy (NCBI): domain Bacteria; kingdom Pseudomonadati; phylum Pseudomonadota; class Alphaproteobacteria; order Hyphomicrobiales; family Nitrobacteraceae; genus Bradyrhizobium; species Bradyrhizobium sp. BRP23. Next base: position 122,340 of record NZ_JADYVW010000018.1, read on the forward strand.
GTGCGCGACGCTGCGCTGGCGGAAGCCGCCGAGCGCGCCTCGGCCGCGCGCGACGGCGCGCTGGCGATGCTCGCGCTCGCCGGCATCGCCGTGCTGGCCCTGCTCGGCACGCTCGGTGGCGTGACCATGATGCTGCGCAGGCGCGTGGTGACGCCGCTCGGCCGGATCGCCGACGTGATCGGAGCGCTCGCCGCCGGGCAGCACGAGGTCGAGATTCCGGCGACGGGCCGCAGCGACGAGATCGGCCAGGTCGCAGGCTCGCTCCAGCATTTCAAGGATTCGCTGCTCGCCAAGAAGTCCGCCGACGAGGCGGCCGCGATCGAAGCGGAAGCGAAGTTGAAGCGCAGCCAGCGCATGGATCAGATCGCGCGCGAGTTCGAAGCCATGATCGGCGACGTCATCAACACCGTCTCGTCGGCATCCTCGGAGCTGGAAGCCTCTGCGGGAACGCTGACGAGCACGGCCGAGCAATCGGAAAAGGTCACGGCGACCGTTGCCGCCGCATCCGAGCAGGCCTCCACCAACGTGCAGACCGTTGCCGCCGCGGCCGAGGAGATGGCCTCGTCGGTCGACGAGATCAGCCGTCAGGTTCAGGATTCCGCGCGCATCGCCGGCGAGGCCGTGCAGCAGGCCGGGCGGACCAACGAGCATGTCGGCGAGCTCGCCAGGGCTGCGGGGCGGATCGGCGACGTCGTCGAGCTCATCAGCCAAATCGCCGGCCAGACCAACCTTTTGGCGCTCAATGCCACCATCGAGGCGGCGCGCGCCGGCGAGGCCGGTCGCGGCTTCGCGGTCGTCGCGTCCGAGGTCAAGGCGCTGGCCGAGCAGACCGCCAAGGCCACCGGCGAGATCAGCCAGCAGATCTCGGGCATCCAGACGGCGACGGAGGACTCCGTCGGCGCCATCAAGTCGATCGGCGACACCATCTCCCGCATGTCCGAGATCGCGTCCGCCATCGCCGCGGCGGTCGAGGAGCAGGGCGCAGCGACGCGCGAGATCTCACGCAATGTGCAGCAGGCCGCGCGCGGCACCCAGCAGGTCTCCGCCAGCATCGTCGACGTGCAGCGCGGTGCCAACCAGACCGGATCGGCCTCCTCCAACGTGCTCGCATCGGCGAGATCGCTGTCCGGCGAGAGCAGCCGGCTCAAGGTCGAGGTCGGAAAATTCCTGGACGCGATCCGCGCGGCGTGACGAGCGTCTCTCGCCGCTTGGTGAGGCAATCGCATTGAAGAGCGACGTGCCCGCGGTCCATCCTTCGAGACGCCCGCCTCTGGCGGGCTCCTCAGGATGAGGACGGACTATGCGGCAGCTATTTCCACGGGCGCCGGTGTTGCTTAGCCTCATCATGAGGAGACCGCGACGCGGTCGTCTCGAAGGACGCGTCGCGCGCACCGAAGTCGCGTCGAGCTCAGAACTCCCCGTGCAGCCGCCCCGAAAACACCGACACCGGTCCGCGGTCGGCATTGTAGGCGGGGTTGACGATGAGCTGGTAGTCGGCGGTGAGGGTGATGTTCTTGTTCACCGCATAGGCGTAATAGGTTTCAAGGATACGTTCCTTGCGGTAGTTCAGCGCGCCGTCGCCGACCAGCACACCAAGGCCGCCGGCGGCGAGGAAGTCGCGATAATCCTGCGAGATCGCATTGATCGCGCCGCCGACGCCGATCACGTCGTCGGGTCGGCCCCAAGTCGTGCCTTTGATCGAAACGCCGCCGGACAGGCTGCGATGAATGTCGGTGAAGGCCAGCGTTTCTGTCTTGCCGTCGTTCCAGCTCCAGCGGCCGAACAGGCCGACATCGTCGGTGATCGCCTGCTCGAGGTTGAGCACGTAGCCGTACTTCAGGCGGCCGCGGCGGGTCTGCGCGATGTCGAGATTGAGCGCGGGATTGTCCAGCGTCTCGCGGAAGCTGCCCATGTTGGCGCTATCGAGCCAGCCGATGGTCCTGAGCTTGCCCGGCCGGCCGAACAGCGAGAAGCGCGTCTCGAGCTCGAGCAAATATTGACCGCGCTCCCCCACCCTGGTGTCGAAGTGATTGGCGTTGGACTCGGAGACCATCAGGAAATAGCCGCCGCGTAGCGCCCATTGCTTCTGGTTGAGCTCGGCGGTGACGCCGTAGGTGAGACCGACCTTGTCGGCGGAATAGTCGAAGGCGCCGGGCGCCCAGATCGACCAGTTCATGAAATCCCGGCGCGTATCCTTGGCGTAGGCATTGCCGTCGAACACGTCGATCACCGGAAACTTGCCGGCCTGAATCGTCAGGCGTGACACGTCGACCTTCTGCCCCAGCTGCAGCTGACCGCTCGCGAGCTCTTCCTGCTCGCCGCCGAATCCAAACGTCTGGCGCACGAACAGGCGCGAGGTGTTGTAGTGCGGATAGGGGAAGTTCGACTTCTGCGCTTCGCCGTTCGGAAATCCGGCCGCACCGACCGTGTCGTTCAGTCCAAATCCCTGCAGCAGCTCGGGATTGTAATAGACCTCGCCGCCGTCCCACAGCCGCGCGTTCAGGAACAGGCTGTTGCTCCAGGTCGCTTTGGCCTGCCGCGATGGCGACAGCGAGTTCGGCCCGGTATAGAGCGCGGGAAAGGATGGATAGCCTTGCGGCAGATAGGTGGTCTGGCCGTGAATCTCCCAGCGGTCCGATTCGGTGTCGATCAGTGAGCTCTTCGGATCATAGCTAGGCAGGCCCGGCCAATCGACCTTGCGGTTGAGGCCGAGCCTGACCTGCTGGAAGTCGAGCGACGAGGACGTGTATTGCGCGCCCGTGGAGAAGGCGACGTTGGCGCCGTCGAAGCGGCTGTAGAGATATTCGAGCCGCGCGCTCCAATGCGGCGCGAAGGCGTATTCGAGGCCGGCGCCTGCGACCCAGCCGGGCCGCGTGTTCAGGATCTTCGGGATTTCGGCGCCGGAGGCCGGCGCGTCGAAATAGCGCTCGCCCATCCAGGCGAAGCCGCCGGTGGCATAGATGAGCCAGGGACCGCTGGTGTAGCCGACGCGGCCGCGCACGCTCGCGGCGTAGTCCCATTGCTGGGTGACGGTGTTGGCGGGCGTTGCCAGGAACGAGACGATCGAGTTCGAGGTGATGTAGTTGGGAAACGTAAAATCGCCTTCGACGCCGACCAGCCAGCCGGAGTTGAGGCGGTAATTGTAGCCCGCCTGCACGCCGCCGATCATGCCGCTGAAGACGCCGCTGTCGCCGAGTGCGGTGCCGTCGTTCAGCGCGAAGCGCGACGAGCCGCGGCTGTAGCCGGCATGCGCGCCGATATAGAGACCGGTCCAGTCATAGACCGCTCTCAAGGCCGGCTCCTTCAGCGGCAGATCGGCCGCGCGGCCGGCGGTCGGAAAAGCCAGCACGCCCGTGGCAATCGCCGCGGCCGTTCGCAAGCACCGGTGTCTGTGACCTCTCAACGCCAAACGCACGCCCCCAAACGCGAATGTGTCCCACCCGCCGCGATATCCCTGCCGGGTCGCGGCGATTCTGTCACCAGGCCTCCGCGTTCGAGGCGACCGGCCGGGATGGTCTCGATTCGCCTCGACTTCGTCCCAAGCTCCTGAATCTGCGAACAAGCCTTATTGCGAATAATTCGCAAGAGCAACTGACGTGCGTTGTCGTAGAGGAGAGTTCGCACCACTGTGTGACACGGGTGCAACAACGCCTCTTCTCGGCCAGCAACCTGGACAGCTCAAGCAGAGCCCGGCCTCTGCGGGAGGACCTATCCGGGACGGATGGGAGGGGCGACGGGCCGGCCTCCCGGGCCGGCGGAAGCATCTAGCAGCCGCGGCAGATGCCCTTGATCTTCTTGTCGAGCAGCGCGTCTTCCTTGCTGGACGGACTGCTCGCCGCCGGTTTGCTCATCGCCGGACCATTGCTCGCCGGTGTGATCGCGCCCCAGCGCTCCTGCCAGAGTTTCTCGCCGATCGTGCAGAGAACCCGCGGCTCCTTGTCCGTAGAGGGCGCCGGCGATTGTTTCGGCGTGAGGCCCGCCACCTCGAGAGCCAGCTTGGTCCGGATCGCCTCCTCGAAATTTTCACGGTTGGTGATCGGCACAACAAACGAACCTGGGCCGCCAATCACGCAATCCTCATAGTACCAATCGATATGATCGATATGCTGAAAGTCTGTCGGAGCAGCGGGTGTCGCGTTGGTCATGACCGGCAGGCCGGTGATGACGATGCCCTGCTGCAAAGCTGTGTCGCGTGCTGAGGTGACCGGATCGCCGTTGCTGTTGGGACCATCGCCCGAGACGTCGATGATACGGCGCGGACCACGGTAGGGGTTCTGCTGGAATAGCGAGGCGGCGAACTTAATTGCACTTGAAATCGAGGTGCGCGAACCGCGGCGGATCGGTGCATTGGTGATTTCAGTTGCGACGGCCTCAGCCGCTGCCGGCCCGTCGATCTGTCGCCAGGGAACGATTATTTTCTGATCGCTGGTTGACGACCATTCGAAATAGGTCAGCGCGATCTTGCCGATCGGGCCGGCTCGCACCGCTCCGAGAAACTTCTTCGAGACAATGGCCTTGGCATAGCCTTCGCGTTGGGCTGCAAGGTCATCCGGCTCCATTGAGTAGGAAACGTCGACTGCGATGACGAGCTCGAGGTCCACGGCGGGGCGGCTGTCGCCCTGGGTCGCCGTTAGCGGCTGTGAGGCCGGCTCGGGACATGCTTGTGTCGATGTCAGGATCGCAATCAGGATCAATCCAATCGAGATCTGCCAACTCACGCTCGCCCTCCAGCCGCCCATTCGTATCCTGACACGCGGAACGTGCAATCGGAAGGGCCGTCCGACTCATCATGGGTTGTTCTGGCCGCAAAACGGAATGACCCCGCCCGGGGGGGACAGCCGGGCGG
>NZ_JADYVW010000019.1:0-119375 GCF_020194135.1 Bradyrhizobium sp. BRP23
AATGGACCTGCCATCGTCTGCATGGCACTCGCGATCGACGCGCCCACAGGCTCGTTACGGCTTGTGATTAGCGTAATTGTCCGATTTCGCGGCACTTGAGCCGGCACCACCAACCCATCGAGAGCGTCAATCTGCAGCGCTGGCGCGGCAGGGACAGCGCCGATCCAGTCCCAACCGACCGGCGCCGAGTCGCGCCCGCGCTGCTTCCGGCGTCGGAGAACCGACCCTGGTAGCCGCACTGTCATGCTTTTTCGGGCACGGACACCCGGTCCGCTTGTGCCGGGGGAGATTGACGACCTTTAATTTAGGGACGCGTGTGGTCTTTCAAGCGATCGCTTCCATGCCTCCCGTCTTACCGGCAACATTCTCGGGCTCCGTCATGAGCGGCAGCGTATAAGCCTTTTTCATGCAGCGGATCGGTTTAGACTAGTATGCTGGGCATCTCCAATTTCTCCGCGAAGGTAACGAACCAGGGTAGAAAGTAGCGGACGATCCAACCAATTCAGGTAGGTGATTGGCAGTCGTACTAAGCCTACAACTTGGCGGCACCCTAGAGGGGCGAAGTGTCAGCATTCATACCGAATGGGGCAAGGCTGGTGCCAAGGTTAGCGGCGCGTGGCAGGACAGCGCTTTCCAGGGATTGAGCGCCGAGTCACGTCGCCGTTAACCCTTGACGTCCCTGGCGCGGTAATGGCGCGGTAGGGACAGCGTCTTTGAAGGCTTGCCCACTAGTACAGTAGGTGCCCTGCGGTCCCTCTCGGCAATACCACTTAGTAGCACCGCGAGCGGCTTGGCCCTCACGGGAGCAGAGGTGGCCAGCGACACAGAGGCTTGCGGCATCTGCCAGGAACAGCGCTTTCAGGGTTTCACTACCCGATCGCCGAGCCATCCCCTAGTTTGGCTAGCATGGCGGCTAGCAGGAGCAGCATCGGATTCTTTCCATGGCGCCAGTCGCGTCTGCGCTGCTCTCCGCGTTCTGCAACAACTCTTTTCCAGTCCGATGATGTTTTTATGTAGGTTATAGCCAGTGGTTTGATGACCATCGAAATGGCTGCTTTCGCGCATGAGAGCTCGTGCGCTTGTGGCCTACAATGTGCGCCGGATCCGCGTCCAGCGCGGTATTCCGCAGGAGCAATTGGCCTACGATGCAGGTGTTGATCGCTCCTACATGAGCGGACTAGAGCGCCAACAGGCGAACCCTACAATCGATCTTCTCGATCGGCTTGCCGAGACGCTCGGCGTTGCTGTCTCTGAGCTGTTTGTTCGGCCAACCAAGGGGGCGCCGCCACCCGCTACCTTACCTAAAGGTCGCAAGCCGAAGCCGGCACGCCGCAAAAGGACATAGCCCCATTACAGCACCGAGCTGTCGGCGCAGATCTTCTGCGGTACTGACCCAGTATCAATGGCGCGACGTGGATTTTATGCACAGCCTACCCTTTATACGCGGGAATCCCCCTATGGACATCGAGTAATGTGATGGATGTTCATTCTGGCGCCGGAGCAGACAGTGGCGGCTCAAGACGACGAAGTTCCTTTAAACGCCATCCGCGCTTTTGTGACCGTCGCCCGCGAAGGCAGCGTCACGCGCGCCGCCACCACTTTGAGAACAACACAGAGCTCAGTCAGCCGCTATTTGTCCGTCCTGCGGGACTATCTTGGTGCTGACCTGATCGAGCGGCGTGGACGGCGCAGTGATCTAACCGAGTTCGGGAGGCTATTCGCAAACGCAGTCTCTGAACCACTCGAAACGGTCGGCTTCACCGCGAAGAGAATGCGACGCCGCGCGGACGCAGGAACCAATCGGATTGTCGTCCGTACGTCACTATCGACCTTTGCTTCCTCATTTCTGATTCCAAATCTGCAGACGTTCTCTTCTGAAGTGGGCGACGTTATCGTGGACGTCGTGAGCTCGCTCTCGCCGCCGGCATCTTCGGATGATTTCGATATTTTGATTACACGCGATCTTTCCATCGTCGAACCCGCCGACAGTTGGGAGATCTACAATGAGGAGCTGGTGTGCGTGGGCCCGCCAAATCTAGTCGCAGGCAGAGAGTTTTCGATTGTTCGGTCAACGCCGATACTGAACATCACATCACGTCCTGACATCTTGCCGACGTGGCTGAGGGCGATGAACATGTCCTCAAACGATATACGACCGGGCGCGCGTTACGATCACAATTATCTTGCTCTGCCGGCAGTCATGACAGGAAAATGCCTTCTTGTCGCACCTGAAATCATCGTCAGTGATCTGGTGCGAGGTGGCGCTTTGCAAATCATACCCGGCTCGCGCGCTCAAAGTGGCATGCAGTATCGGGCGTATGCGGTGGATCGCAGCGAGAATCCCGAGATCGCTCGTTCTTTTTGCCGGTGGGTTGCCCGCCTTTGCAAGAAGGCGGCGTTAGCGCAGCATACCTGAAATGTCTCTCTGGATGTCTCAATCAGTCTGCCAGAGTTCGTTGTACCGCCTCAATCCAGAAGAGCACTCAACCTGAGGGACTATCCGAGCAAAACGGTCAGAGTCTTCCGGCGAAGATAATGTCTCTGTTGCACTGACCCCGACGACAGAGGACGGAGTGATAGATCGGAACGCAAACACCTCATCCTACAGCCAATCGAGCGATGCCAGAAGTAGAATTCGTTGCACAGACAGAGACGATGCCATTTGTCGCGCCTCAACTCATGAACTGTCATCCCTGCCGATGCCTTTTTCGAACAATGCTCGGCAGCGAAGGCGCATGAGTCGCCGCCCCAGCTTAACAAGCCGAATGGTTCGGCTGCGCAGATCGTCTGTCTTCCAGCCGCGCTCGGCGATACGATGACTTCCAAAAAGACCTTGCGCGATTTGGCGATAGCTATTTCCTTGCTGCCATCCATCCACTGCGCGTAGCGCAAGAATCAGCCGACGCTGCTTCAAAGTAGGGAGAGCAAGAGGAGGCATTCCGAGCGGCCGACGCTCGAGGGCGAGCCAAAGCCGACGCGCGGCCCCCAAGCGAAGCTCGAAATTCACGTCGAGCGGCAGATCAACGAGGACAACAGATCCACTCGCCGGAAGCTCGCGTAGCCAAAGGCGATGCCTCGTGCCCCCGAGTGGCACGATCGCATGCCATCCATCCGGCGCACGACGAAGCTCGCTGCCTGGCAGATTCTCGAAATCGAGCTGGCAGCTTTCGGACGCAATGTAGCTGGCCGCCCGCACACTCAGCACGGTCGACAGCACCTCGGGTGCCCAGAAGACCGCTTGCTTGTCGAAGGTCTTTTGCGGATCAGCAGGAAAACGAGAGCCCCCACTTGCGTCGGAACTCGCCCGCCGCTGCGCTTGAACGTTCGCGGCGAGATAACCGCTCATATTCCTCTTGGTAGTCGCGATCCCGGCGCAGCCACTCCCATGCCAGGTCAGCAACATCTGCCTTCTCGAGGCCGCTGTACGCTTCCTCAGATCTCCAGTCAGTGTCCGGCATCGCATCTTTCCCGCAAAATCTTCACCGCGGTGAAATGCAGCCGATGATTGTGGCGCTTTCCGGCTGCTTGCGTACGTGTGCGCATCGCGCACGTACTTAATCGATGGAATTATCAACTTTTGCGATTGCTAGGAATTCCGGCGATCCTCATATCCGCTCTGTTCATTGTTTTGGCCAACCGCCACCTAGCAGATCGCGATAACCGTGGCCCGCAAGCCACTTGGCCCGAGCCAGATGACTTTCGAACGTGCGTCGCGTGCGATCCGGTTCAACGGTCGGGTCGAGCCCAAGCACAATGCGCGCGATTTCGCGCCAATCTGCCTTGTCAGCGTCCGCATCAAGAAGTCGCATGTAGGCAACAGCGTGCTCCTTGTCATATGACGTGAGCTCGTCCACGCTGGGCGCCAATTCTGCGATCTTCGGCTCGCCTGGCACTACCTAAAACTCCTACCAAGCTGAAAAATCGAAATCAGAGCAACGATAACTAGTTTGAGGTTGTTTTGATACCTACCCAATTGTCGCACGCCAACCTCCCTTTCGCGCCAAGATGGCAATCGCATATCGGCCCACAGTGACCTGGTGGCTCCATCCTGCGCTTTCCCTCATCGCAGTCCATACTCGAAGTGACTGCAGTTTTGCCCTGTAACTAGGTTGTCCTTGCTGCTCCTGGCGGAATGGCTTGGCGGCCCATGGTGAGTGGCCCGCTCGCACTCGTGAAAGGCATGGCCAGAACGTGTCAACTGGAGAATATCTGTTACCTTTTCGTGCCCCGGCTGAACGCTCGTCCTGTCTAGTCGCGGTCCTGGGGAAAACGCCGCAGGTAACCTCTGAGCCCGACTTCCTCCTCTGGCAAGCTATTGGCCCTCGAGAACGCTTTTGATGGTCGACGAGAAGACGCACGCGCTAACGGCGTCTGCATCTCACCGTTACCTGATTCCTCGAAGCGATTCGGGAGAACCGCCACCGTTTGGGTGCGAGCTTATCGTAATAGTCTGGCTATAACCAGTGGTTTCATAATCATCGGAATGGCTGCCTTTGCGCATGAACGCTCGTGCGCTTGTGGCTTGGAATGTGCGCCGGATCCGCGTAGAGCGCGGCATTCCGCAGGAGCAGTTGGCCTATGATGCCGGCATCGACCGCTCATATATGGGGCGCATTGAGCAGAAAAAAGAGAACCCGACTGTTGATCTCCTGGACCGTATCGCCGCGACGTTGGGTATTCACTTGTCCGAATTGTTCACTGAGCCGCCCAAGGGTGCAATGCCCCCCAAGCCGATGTCCAGAGGACGCAAGCCGGCACGGCTTCGCCGGAACAGGACGTAATTGTCGAGAGAGCCATGTTTCAGCTAAAGACGGGAGCAGGCGAAACGGAGCGGCCACGTGCTCCCTTCGATCTAGGGCCGCCAATTGCCATCGCCCGCCCCAGCCGATGCCGCGCCAGCACGGTTCCGCTTAGCGCCCCGCTCCCCCCGGAGCGGCGTATTATATAATGTGAGTATCCTCGAAAAATGAACGCTTGCGCCGCTCGCGTAAACCTACGGACAACCGCTCAAGCCTGAGGTTTCCGAAGAGTCTGTTTGGAATTGTGGTCGGAGTGTCGGGTGCGGTTCGGGATCGCAAGGCCCAACAAAGAGACTTCCGCAATGAAGGACTTGCTACCCTGGCCTGTTGCGCAAGAGCATGGGAGCAGACCCGTTCTCCAGAGCTGTCGGGCGGAGGATCAAGCTGGTGCTCGAGGATGGTATCTTCCGCTGGCCGAAGGTCGAGCATGGTGCGATGCGCTTGCCGAGAGGTAATTGTAGACGCTGCTGAGAATCTCGACTGGCAGCTTGTTCTTGGAGACACGTAAGACGCCGGCACGAACGCGACCGGGATAGTTTCTGCCGGCCCTGCGCGATGTGAATCAAAATCATCGGATGCGTCGCCGGATGGGCGAATATGCTGAATTGGTAGTGAGCAACACCCGGACTTACTTTCCGAGACGATGAGGGCGATGCCGCTCGGTAAGCAAGAGCCAACGGCTGTATCAGATCATCAAAAATGCAGCGGCATCGGTTTGGCCGGAGAGAGAGCGATGCCTGAAGATGAAATGCAGTTGGGCCTGGAAGAAGTCGAGGAGGCGGCAGCTGCGCCCGTTAGCCGGTCCCGGGGAAATAAGAAGCGGGGCTCCGCTCGACGTCGCAGCGCCGCAACTTGGTCTTGGGTCACCAGGCGTCTTACGACATCCGGAGGTGCAGACAATCTCAGGCAGCCTTTGCAGCCCTTGATTTCGGCCGCTTCACGTGCGGTACGCCGGCGTCAATCGCACGCTGCTCCATCGCCCAATGAGGACTGCCGATTTTGTTGGCGAGGTACGGCTCAGTCGCGCGATTGTCCCAGATTACGATGTCGCCTGATTTCCCGTTCCAGCGCACCGTATTCCGCGGCGCGACAAGATACGACTGCAGCCGCTCAAACAGTCTTTGACTAGGATAGCGCTGCAGACCGACGAAGTTCTGCACGGAGCGTCCGAGCCAGAGCATACGTTCGCCGGTCTCGGGATGAACACGAACGACCGGATGTGTCGTTTCGTAGATCGTTCCGGTGGATACGCCGCCCCATGGCCGCTTGTTGGATTCGGTGGCCCCCTCTGTCGGAGTGAGATCGGATGCGACGAAGCTCACAGCCCAGAGGTTATCTGCAAGCATCCGCAGGGGATCGGGAAGATCAAGATAAGCTGCCGCCGTGCTCGACCAAGCGATGTCCCCGCGAAAAGGCAGGATCGATGCATCCCGCAGCACTGAAGTTGTTGCGCGGCCGGCACTGAAGACGACCTCATCCTTCACCTGGTCGATATGACTGCGGGCGCGATCAGGCACCGTCTTCCCAACTATTAAACCTCCCCTTGTGTCCACCATGGCGGGATTCGGTATCAGTGAGCCGAGCCGAAGCAAAAAACGCTGTTGCTGGGCATCATCGAAATCTCCCTGATCACGGAAGAAGATGACCTTATGCTCTAGCAGCAGCCGGTAGAAGGCTACGATGACCTCGTCTGGCAAATCCTCCGACAGCGTACTATTCTTGATTTCGGCACCAAGCCGGTCCGCGTGCTTGACGATGTCTGCTCGCGGGATGACGTTATCAACAGTCATTGTGCCACACATGTCGGCGCCTCTCTCCGTGGATGTCTAAACAAGCCCCGTGTTTGGTGGTCGTGCCTGGCGACAATCCCGCCAAGGCGGTCTTGAGGACACGGATCCGAATTGTCTGAGCGTGGGTCATCACTCCCCACAATTAGGCGGCTGATTTTTGATACACACCACCAGCATCTTAGGATCTCACTCCCTCTGCGCGCCGATGCGTCCAGTGCCGTTCCCATCGAAGGACACTCGCATATCGGGCCACCAGATCGATTTGCTGCCTGATCAACAGTGCAGATCATAGACGCAATCCATGTCCAGTCCATGAAACGAAACCAGCTTTCTTTTCGAGCTTGCGTAACGTTCGCCTCGTCTCAGAACTCGTGCTTGAAAAATCTGCGAAGGACAATTGCGTCGTCACCTCACGCGACCGGCATGGCCTCATCCGCCAAGAATTGAACTCGTTCGCGGCCTGCGCTCGCGAAGCGGATACGACAGGACGCCTCGCCTCGGTAAGCTAATTCTATCTTAAGGCGTATATTATATCTACAACAACCCCAACGAGTCCGCAATCACTTCCTCGCGACTTGGAGTTGTCCAATGCGCGTCGTCTTTTCATCGGCTGGTTGATTGGGTTGTTCTTCTTGCCGAGCAGGAAAGTCGCGCAAAATGTGAACGCTGCAACTCCCATTGCAGCTAAACAACGGACTCAATCCCTCGATTTGCGAAATCTGCGCGTGTCACCGAATGCAGGTCGTCAGGGCTGTGACCTACGTACCTGGCTCTGTCCGGAGGCGTAGATTTTCCTTACGGCGCGCAGCTTGTTTTAGCTTCCTGGCAGTTGACCGCACAAAATAGAGACAGAGCGCGGCCCCCGGAGGAATACCGTGCGCCGCCGAGACAATGCAGCGACTTCGCGCTCTCACATTGCCAGCCGCAAGTACTGTCAGGCTATTTTTGCCCCTATCGGCAGCACGAGGCTGAAGGCAGCGCCTGATCTAAGATCATGAGCCAGGATCCAACTTCCTAAGATCGCCCTGCTTTCGTCTAATGGCCTTAAGGCGCGTGAACATGATCACACACGCACCAAAAATGCGGGATTTCAGAGAAGACGATGAAAGAATGCACCAGCTGCGCAACAACGCGCCAACGCGAACGAGCCATCATGCAAGATGCGCATCGCCGCAACAAAGATACTTTTCAAGAACCTGAGATTCGTCACAGGCCGCAGTAAACTCCGTTAAGCTTGCTTGCTTGTGTAGAGAAGCCGCTTGTAAGAGCTGCTAGATGGCGCAAGCTATGCGACAAACGAAGAGCGAAGTCTGAACTTGATCGCCGGCGCCCAGCAGGATCTGCGATGCAAGCAGCCGACGCTTTGCCGGTCTTCTCGCCCTTTCCGTTCGCTTGCTCCGGGTTGGCTCGCCGATCAGGTCAGGCGCAACGTGTTTTATCACGTCGCCCCCTTGCGCCCGATCACAACGAGCCTTCGTGCAGGGCCCGCTCCCGAAGATCCAGCGAGTTTCCAGCACTCTCCGCGCGATCCGATCCGAAGTCAGCACCGCGCGGCATGTAGCAGCCGGAGGATCTCGACCGGCCGGAGTGACAGTTCGCGACAGTTGCTCAATGGTTCTAATCCGTCAACGCGACATCGCAAGGCTTGATATTTTTTCCTTGAGCCTCCGGCGCGCTTTCGTCCCACCAGCTAGAATAGTTTACTCGAACTTGCGCTGGTCGCCGTCTCTGCCCACCAAATCGCCCAGGTTCTTTGCGGGTGCTTGGTCAATCGCCGGATGCCACTATGATCCCGCTTCGCGAGATCCGCTGGCCAACCCTGAATTGATTCCGTTTACGACAAATGCCGTTTCGCGCGCTTAGCCGTTCCGGGTCAGCTTCCACGACAGCGCGCTCCCTGAATGGTTTCAGTTCGCGGGCGCTTTGCTGATGGATTCGGATCGGCGTGCTTAATCCTGTTTGGTTGGGCCGGTAGGTTCGCCGGCACCGCTACTTTCGGATGAAGATCGACGAGAGCCTTGCTGTAGCCACATCGAGGGAGCACTGGTCAAGGCGTTCTGCCCAACTTGCCTGAGAACTTCGACGGACGTCTCGCCGCGAGAGGCGGCTTCTAGAATTTTGGAAGCGACGTGCGCTCGGATGCCGGTCTCCTCACGCGACAGCCCCTTGCACACTTCATCCAGAATTCGACGGAGACAGGCGGTGGTTTCGGAGTTGAGCATAGAAGGTCTCCTCCAATGGAGCGGTGCAATGACTGCACAGCACGGCGAATTTCACGACATAAATACTATCAACTGCCAATGTGAACGGCGATGGAAATGGCTCTTAAACATCTTCACTTAAGGTTGCATGATCATACAATGAAGAACGTCGCGCGTCATCAAGTCCGGTGTCTTTAGCGAAGATTACCGACATACTCGGGTAAGTCGTTCGATAGCCTGATGGTCTTGTCCGCGCTAAGCTGGGCCTCGTGGTTGAACATGTCAGCTCGTGGCGCATCATCAATGATCGGCGACTTATTCGATGCCGTGAACCCGACAAGCTCTGTCGATGACGCTAGACTAGTCCGCGCGCGCCATCCAGTTCACGTTCTGAGTAGATTTCTGCGCACTCTGCACCCAGCTCGAGCGCGGGAGCGCCTCCTCAGTTAGCAGCACCGAAGAAGATCACGGCTCTACTCCTGATTAAGGCTCTAATCCTGGCCAGAGTTCAGCCTTCTGATCGAATTGATCAGCCAAGCCCGGCGCGCCCCGGCATGACGCGCAATCGAATCAAGGACCGCCGCCGTCATCCGATCCTCGAAGGGAATTCCGGCAACTCCCCCGCAGGACCTTGAGTGACATGTCCTCAAGGATAAGTTTACGAAGCGTTCCCAAGAAAATCGACTTGGTTCTGCCGTAGGGCGACGAGCGCCGAGCTTCCAGCGTGACGGCCTCCTTATAGCGTCTTCAAATACTCTAGAAGCGCCCGCCGTTCGGCGTCGGTTAATTCTGGCCCGATGACCCCAGGCGGCAGCTTCGTTACGTCCGTTTCCTTGCCCTCAAAAGAATGCCCGCGATTGCTATTCCCAAGCAAAGATACGTTGAAGTCCGTCAGCCCGGCCGCGCAGGCGTCGTTCGCTCGTACTTTCGCAACGAGCCCGACGTCAACAGGATCGAATTTGCGGCTGCCCACGCAGAAAGAGCTCGGCCGCCGACCCTGCGGCAATAACATGTCCTTCAGCGTCGGCACGGATCCGTTGTGCAGATACGGAGCCGTTGCCCAGACGCCGTCCAACGGACGCGCCCGGTATTGAGGTTCAAGGGCAAGGACATCTTCGTCCTTGCTGTTACGGCGCACCCGCGCCCCAACGTATGCTCGCGGGTTTTGGCAATTCTTCCTCGGCCCCCACATCTGCTGCTTGGTGTTTTCGGAGGAGTTGTTCGCGAGGTTCCATTGATCGATCGTCTTGCCCACGACATCCATCAGCGCGAGCACAAATAAGGGGTTTGGCGCCGCATCGGCCGGAAGGCCGCATCCCCAGGCTTTGTTCAGGTCATCGATCGGATTGAGGCCGAGTGAGGCAGGTAAGTGAACACGCCGAGTTGTCAGGACATTGGATTGTTGGCGATCAGTGCCGATCGCGTTCACCGGCAGCTGAGCGACGTTGAAATAGTGGCGTCCGCCGATCTCCACCCAATTCTTCTCGCCCTTGACAGAGCGATCTGGGTTCTCCGGCTTCCAGAACGAATCTTCCGGCCACTTTGCTTCGAATGCGGGATCGTTGACGGGCCCTCGGTGGCATTCAAAGCAGTGCGAGCGATAAAGATCGCGACCTTTCTCAACGAGTTTCTCGTCAATGGCCCAGGCCGGGTCGCCTCGGAACCTGTCCTGCGCATCCTTCCATCGTGGCGCGACAAGCCCGTTAAATTTCCTGCCGCTTGCCTCAGCCGACGAGAAGGGATCGGTACCGCGCAAAAGCTCCTCAAAACGCGCAATGTCCGCTAGATGGATGGATGATTCAAATAGCGGCCGTCCCGGCGCCGGCGCCCTCATATTGATTTTCGCGCTGACGCCGAGCGCTTCGCCTGAATTGCGAACAAGCTCGTTGAGAACAGAGGCGTCATACTGCGCCCAAAGGAAGTACGGCGTGTCCCAGATTGGCGGAAAACTCACAGGAGCGTCGTTGCGCGCGAAGTTGCCCTTCAGGAGCGGATCTGGGAGTTCTCCGCTCGCTGGATCGAGAAAATTCGTGTAGAAGACCTGGTTGCCGATCCGGTTCAAGGCATCAAGCCGACCGAAACCCTCGTCGAGGTTCGTCACTCCCTGCCTCGTCAAAAGGCTATCGTTTGCGGCCTTTTGCTTCTTGATCTTTTGAAGTGCGCGCTCCAGATCACCTCGAAGCTTCTTGCGGTCGACGCTTCGAGCTTCAATGCTTTCCAGCCGGTCGGCGAAGCGCTCAAACCGCCACGGCAACATCAGCGTATAGCCGATCGATAACCCAATGACCCGTTCAACCTCGCCAAGATTGACCATCGCGGGCCCACCATCGTAGCGAATGCTGACATTCTTGTACTCGAGATGACCTGTATGACAGGCGGCGCAGGTTAGTCCGATCTGATCTTCGTAGAAATCTCCCGTTGTCGGGTCGACGCCCCCTTTCAGGATCGCGAACCCCACAGGCAAACCATTTGCATTGTCAGGCATGCTCGCTGTCCAAGTGGAGCTAGCGCCCTTGGCGTCCTCCTGGTAGCCGTACGCGGGTGAGCTAGCGTCAAAGTCCTTTGAGCTCGGACTTGGGATGAAACCAAGGCGACGCAGATACTCGTTGTCCGTCAGGCTCGTGTAGCGGACCGACAACTCAGGACGTTCTAGAGCCAGGAACCATCTATAGGGCACAGGAATAGTCGCCGTGCCTTGGGACGTGTGGTGGAACCAGTAACGCTGCCGCGCACTCCAGTTCTGCGGCAGCCAGTATGCGCTATCGATCTTCGATGGGGCGGGCAGCGTCGCGGGCAGCAATTGGGCAACCAGATTTGCGTCATTCTTGACCTTGAGCGCCGCATCGCGAAGCTTCTCCGGTACGAAATACGCCATCCCTATTGACGCCGCCACGACGAACACAATCGCGAACAAGAGACCGACGACATGAGGCCACCGCCTCACCACGCCACCCACCCAAAGGTTGAACGAACGTGCCCCCATCCCAAAATTCTCCTTAATCTCAGATGCGCCTGCCGCCGCGCGAGCGCGCCGGCCAGCGATGGCGCTTATTACTTGTTCAGCAATTGGCTATTGATGAAGGTGACGACGTCGGTGGTCTCGGCTGCCGCGCGTCGCGTTATGGTCGCGGCCGCTGGGCCACCATGCAGGAATGAGGGGAACCAACCGAAATTGCGAACATTCCAGTCTTCTTTCGGTAGAACGGCTCGGTTCACGCCTGACACCGCGAAGCCTTGCACGTTCCTGGCCAGCGACTGGGCGGTTTCGGTGTGACAGCTCACGCAGTCCGTATTGAAGAAATGACTCTTCTTCGTGTCGGCAATGACATTGACGATCTCGAGTACGCGGCTATTTGGCACCTTGGCATCGATGAAATCGGCTGTCGAAACACCCTTACGATTGGCAAGCGGCAGAGGAGGATTCTGTAGCGCCGCGTGGCGACACGTCGTTGGATTCTGGTTATTCGTGACAGGCCGCGGGACCACGTGCGTCTGGCCTACGATGCTAAACATCTGCGCGGCATGAAGGCCGTCGAGCGTCGGGCCAGGCACTGGTATCAACCCGGCCTGCGGGACCCTCAGCATCGAGACGAAAACCCAGGGTTCGGGCGGCGAAATCCCCATGACAGCCATGGTGTTGAGGCGCTGCGGCGAGAGATGCTTTTCCAGCAAAGCTTTGAGGGCATCACGAAACGGTTTTGCGGATGCACCGATAAGGCCCGGGTGCACGTTCATGTCACCGGTAGTCGAGACCTTGACATTGCCGAACTTTCCCGCCGCAAGTTGATCACGCAATGATGCAACGTCACGAACGATTGCCTTGAAAGCTTGATCGTCAGGTTTAAATCGCGGGAATGGCCCACAACCATCAAGAGGTGAATCAGGCTCGAGGTTGAAACTGAAGATAAGATGACCGGCAGTGTCATGGACCTTCAATCCCTGGGGTCCATTGGTCACCGGCTGAATGATCAGGCGGATTTGCGGTTGCCGGCCAAACTGGGCGATGACATCAGTAGATAATCCCGGGGCTCCCGGATCGATCCGGATGCCCGCAACGAACCAGGCATCGATCTTTTTCACGATATCAGGCAGCTGAATGCGGCGTGTGCCCGAGTCCGGCACGCCTTCGCGTTCTGGATTTTCGGCGTTTGCAATGAAACGCGAAAAATCCTCATCGGACAAAAGCCGCTGCGGAGCCCCAGTGGGGCCGGCGAGGTCGGACATCGCGATCAGATTGACGAGGTCTGCTGGCGCTTTCGGTGGAGGAAACAGGATGGACACGTCGTTGGCCGAAAGCGGCTTCGATGGCGTCTCGGCCCTGGCTGTTCCTGCTCCCAAGGCAACGGCGACGATCAGCCCCGCTGCGGACAGACTTGTAAACAGCCGACCAAGTTTTGACCGGCGGATTTCACCCTTTGCCATCGTCAGCAATTCCCCTGTAAGACTAAACAATCGAAAGTCCGATCTACAACGCTTTCAGTCACATCCCGCCCGCGGCCCGGTATCAGGATGTTTACTCGCTGCCGTAAAATTTACTCTGCAATGTCTTGAGTTGGGTAGGATGTAACGCCTCTTCAATGCAGCCGAGAAACATCTGGCTTCTTGCATAGACACGCTCCCTATCGGTTGGGCCATGCTCCATGTCGGTTTGCAGCGCGCGCACGGCGATCCAGTCCTTCGAGGGATCCTTGAGCAACTCAAACAACGTTCGGTTCCGATAGGGATGAAGCCGAAAGTGAGCGAAGGCGACCTTGGCTGAGATCTTCGCATCGCGCAGTGCATCGGGAAGCGTGAGGAGATCAAGCCCGGCCAGTTCTCCGATCTCTTGCATTTGGTTCTGCGCTTCCTGATATTGCTCGCGTCCCACCAATTGATACATTCCTCGTGGACGAAACAGCCAACCGTCGTCCGTCCCCACCTGGTTTCCGAACGGGTTGCCCTCGTAACCAAGAACAAAGTTGGCCAATTCCTTCGGATGGTTGAGCAACGCCTCCATGCCGACGGGCGATTTGTTCGCGGCCGCAAGCTCGGCATTGTTCTTTTCTATTCGGTCGCGCCATTTACGCGGCAGTTGAGAGACCGCGCTGTAAGAGAAGTCTTCGCTGCTTCGTGTAAAATCGGCGCTGTCGTAGGAGATTGCCCCCAGGATATAGGCCAGGATCCGTGGATCGCGCTCGTCGATGCGGTCCCATTCCTGCAGCAAAGCCTTAACCTGCTCGGCCTGGAAATACGCCATATAGCTCTTTCGATATGGCGGCACGGGTGCAGGAACTGGCGCATGATTCTTGATCGATTCCGCCAGTTCATGCTCGTACGCAGAGACTTTATCCTGGTATTTCTGATAGCCACGCTCCTGCAACCACTTGCTCTCATAGCAAGCAAGTAACGGCTGCGGCTTGATCTTTGAAGCGGGCCTGTATTCCTTCTCCAACTCATCGGCGTAAGCAGCCTTTGCAAGCTTGGCATCCCTAAGTGCCTCAAATGCAGATGCGACGGATCCGTTCAAGAGATGAAATAATTTCACTTGCAAGCAATCCGCGTTGCTCTGCTTCTTGCGGGATTGATCGAAGTCATCCTTCGGCACACAATCCCAAAAGCGGCCGCTGCTTAGCGAAATGATATCTTCGGTTTTCTCAGATAGCGTCCAACCAAGCGGCAGGTTGTAAAACGAGCCTGTGATGTCTATTCGACCGAACGTTGGAAAGCGTTGCACGCTAGGCGTTACATCGCTCGTTGGCCGACGATCGATATTGTTCGCGTGGTCGAGCGCAACATAGGTTCGAGAGGTTCGCGTGCTCAAGAGCGCGCGCACCGGCTCCATGAGCTCACCGAACTTGAAAGAGCCGTGGTCTCCAAACTGACCGCTCACCAGCGACAGCAGATAAATCCGGAATTTTGGCGCGTCAGAGGTGCCCTTGATGCTCTTGAGCCGCTCAATCAAATCGAGCGCGGTCTCTATTCCGGAATTCTCGACATATCCGCCGTCCACGAGGCGGGCCTGCGGATTGGCGGTAATACAATCGTTCCGCAAGGAGACCGTCGCTGCCGGCGTCACCCATGGAAACCGAGCGCTGGTAAAGGCCGCGGCACTAAGCGGAATCCGCAGCGAGTGGCTCTTGACACTTTGATCGGCTCCTGTGCCGGCACGATCAAGCATCGAGAGAATACAGAGGTCTTTGTCTTTCACGTGGAGCGGGTCGATATCGAATGGCGAGATCACAACGCGCTTGCCGCTACCGGCATCCGTCGTGTTCAACAACAGCGCCGGCATATTGTTGGAAGGTGTCCAATGTGACTGAAAATCGGCCTTTAGCAGATTGGATTGGTCGCCAACACCCTTTTGGTTCTTGAGCATTCTGTCTGCAGCATTCTCCAGCGTGTACTCCAGAAAACGCGCGCGATCAAAACTTGGGATAGCGAACGGAGAAAACAGCTGGGTGAAGTCGGTAAATAGAAAACCGGCAACCAAGGGCGAGAGAAAATCAGTCTCCAAGATGCTTGCAACGCGCTGTTCCACCTGCCCGGGGGCATCGACATCCTCGGCCCGGCCGACGCCGGCCAGAAAGTCGGCGATCTTCGGGCATGTCTTTGCGTCGGGAGCGACCGTATCAAGTGGCGCCTTGTCGGCATGAAGCGCAGCTGCAAAGATTGCCGAGCCGACACTCCCCCCGGAGACGCCGCTTATCGCAAACAGATGCTGCCGAAATGCCGGACAGAGATCCTGCATCCTGGCAAGAAAGCGCGCCGCATTGTTGGCTGCGTAGATGCCTCCGCCCTGGGCAGCCACAATGAACACCGGATATTCTCCGAGCCTCTCGGCCTCGGCCAGGCGCGGTTTTTGCCGAAGCCAATCCCGAAATGCTTCGACTGCAGAAGTGCGCATGTCTTCTGATGGGCCGGTTGCTCCGGCCACGCTGCGTAGCCCGTGGTCATCGCCTCCGAACAATGAGGCAACCACGAACAAGCCGCCAAACACAACCGGTATAAAAGGAAAATTGAACCTGATCGTCAGTAGTGCAAAGTGGGTGGTGAGACCGGCCACGCACATCGCAAAGAGAGCGATTACGCCGAACGATCCGACGAATTGTGCAAGTCTGTCCGGAAACAAAACGAACCCGGTCGTCAACAGGGCGATGCCGCCGATCGTGAGCGCGAGAAATCTATAGCGGATGAAATAGGCGATGTTCGCCCGGTTCGCGAGTGCCGCCGAGCGATGTTTTGATCCCATCTGCCAAGCGAATACGACAAACGAGGCGAGCAGGATCAACATGGCAAGCGCAAGGATGAGTAGCATGTTCCGCTCGAAGGCGAGCGCTTGGTCCTGAATGCGGAAGATACTCCCGACCTCCTCGACCTCTCCGATCTTTTCAGCTGGCCGCGAGGCGAGTTGACCTGCCGTCGCGGCGATGATCGGCAACGCTCCGAGTACAATGGGTGCAACTTTGATACAAAGCGCCACGGTCCCCCTAGCGGGCGGGATATGAGGCAGGGTTGCGGCGCTAAGCTGAAAAGCGGCCGCCCAGATCGTAAGCGCAATCACGCCCACGGCGACGAACTCCTTGAGCGTTACCCACCCAATATCGTCAGCGGCTATCCGGTAGAGCTCTTGAATCTGATCTGGCAAGTACAGCAATATTGAAATGAGGACCGAGAAGACAGCAATCCACCGCAGGTTGCGCAGTAATGTAAAGAGCTGCTCGCGCACAGTCATCCCGTCAATTTCCCATACTGTCATCGGAGATAGTCCTGAGCGAGCAAATAGGCTTGGATTTTAGAAATTCGTACCAGCCCTCGTCGAGGGCCTGCGCGGTAGATAGCGGGCGGCCCGCAACAAATTGAGCGGAGATCTCCTATCGGACACCGACCCGAAAATTGAGAACATAACCTACAGTAGTGGCGCGATTTATCGAATATTCTCTTGAATCGTCAAGAGATTTTCGATGCTGAGGATCAAAACCCGTGATGTCGATGTTTCGCGCTGTCGATCCGCCACCTTGCGCATTTTTTCTTCACTCGTTTGTTTAGAACGCAATAAAGCCGCATGCCCCACCTCACTCCCGTGATCGGTCGATGGCAGGTCGTCATTACCGGACGTGGGCTTCAATGCTTACGGACGCGCGGACCGCGTCAGGCAATCCGCTACTTACTCGGCGGCGCCCAGTCCGGCGCAAAGCAGATCGCTTCCAATGATCTGATCGGTCAGCCCACATGGATTCAGGCACCGTCGATCGCCTTCAAAACCGTGATGCGCGCGGACTTGAAAATCGGCGATGAAATCCGGATGCCAAAGACGCTGATTACGAACTCGCAGCAGACCATGTCGTCGTTGATCTACCAGAGTGCTGCGCAGCAAGGCACCTTCCTTTTGTCGTCGATGCACCACTTGGGCAATGATAGGCAGCTGGACGGTTAGAGCTGGGTGACCAAGTTCAACGCCTTCCCGAAAACAGCGCAGAGCACATAGCGCTCGCGATTGAAAGCATCAAAATGCGCGGAAGCCGCAAGGGCACCAACCAAGGTGCTCCCTATCATCCGGGAGCCATGAGCATGGCGGCGCACCTATCTCTGGGAGTAAGGAGTCGGAGTGCGCCAAAATGCAACCTTTTTCGGTAAAGCCTTGGCGTGTAGAATGTGTAGGATCACTTGAGGATCCGCGATGGCAGCAGAAAGCATCAGCATCTTGCCTTCTATCGTATCCGGCGTGTTTGGTTTCGTCGGAGTATTGGCGGGCCTTGGATGGAATGCGCTTCAAACGCCAAGAACGGAGCGTCGCTTGCGCGAGAACACACGGACCGTACTACGCACCTCGCTCAAGGCCGAACTCACCAGTCTGGCGAACTTGATGAGATCAGAGATCGCTTATGTTGAGCGCAACGACTTCACCTGGATTCCTCTGGTCGACAGCTTCAAGGTATATATTGCCAACATCCAGAACTTAGGATTGCTTACACCAATCGAGGTTCAGAAAATTACAGAAGCATATTATCAGTACCAGGAGAGCGCGGGATATGTCGCCCGGATCGCCAAAGATCAGCCCGACAAGCCAGCAATCGGCAGACATATCGAGTTTGATTTCACGAAGGCTGAAGCCCACACGAGAAATGACCTTATAAACACGCTCACAGACATTGTGACCAAGGCCGATGAAGCGATCCGAGAACTTGAATCTCAACTGAGTGCCAAACCCCTTCAAGCCGCGCGTCGATGACGGTCATCGCTGCCTCAAATGAGAGCATCGTCTTCTCGTCGAAGTGCTGCGCGGCCGCTGTTTGTCGTTACGCACTCCGCGACGCATGGACACATGACGCACCGGCCGCGGCTGATCGAGTACATCGGTCGCTCAGTTGTCCGAAAATCCCAGGCGCCGACAGCACAGGGAGCGCGGCGGGGCTGCCCGGAAGGGAAGCAACTCTTAGAGGCACTAGTACATGCCAGACGAGAAAGATGCCGCGACATTCAAGCAGATGGTCGACGCCGCCGTCATAAGGCTCGCGGGCCTGCCCGATGATCGGATAATCGTTCAGCTCGAGCGGATCGTGAGCGCATTCGAGCAAGTGGTGCGCGATGGCTCGCCGGAGGTATCGACATTGGCTTTGGAAAAGCTGCGCAATTACTTCCTCGCTGAGATTAGCCAACAGCTCAAACAATTGAGCGGCGGCGGAGCTCCGGGAAGAGCGTAAGACTCTCGCGGATTTAATGGCCCCGGCGCGCGACCACTCACGCCGGGGCCAACGAGAACGATCGGCGGTACGTCCGCGCTAAGTCGGGTCTCTAAAAAACCGCCCCGCCGTTGCCGGCACGTCAGCACGACGGAGCGGTTGGGCTGGAAAGAGGAGATCCGGATCAGCGCGAATGATCATGCAGGATGTGTGCTGACAGATCAACTTGCGCGCTTGTTACCCTTATTCGCGAGCGCGCGGGATTTGCAGTAGGTTCAATCGACGCAGGGACGCACTCACACACGCACTCCCAGGAGATCCACGAGTGAATCCCGAAGCACTTCTTCCTGCGAGTAATGCGATCGCCGAAAGCTCGCGCGCCGACGTAGCGAAGGTCGGCGAGCAGATGAACGCGAAATACGACGCGCTCGATGGTGAGCTGAAGCAGTTCAAGTCCGACGCTAAGAAGAAGGACGAGGACGACGGCGATCCGATGGGCAACGATCCGGACGAAAGCACAGCGCACTGCGGCCGGCTCCGTCTCGCGCTCTGAAATCGAACTCTTCTCGCACGTGCGCGAGCTGCAGCTTCGCCAACCAGTCCATCAGACGCCGGCTACCCGCAATGCATTTGCCGATTTGCGGGCCAGGGCCGACGTCGCGTACGTCGCGCTCGGCGAGCGCGCTTCGCTTCCGATGATGAACGGAAGCATTCTCGATTATCAGGTCAGGCTTAACCGCGCTGCAGCGGCATTCCAAAAGTGGAAAGACACGGAGCTTGCAGTGATCGCGCGGGATAGCTCCACGCTCAACACGGTGTGCGACCAGATGCGCGCCGAGCGGTTGAGTATGGTCTCAACCCGCCAGACCTGAAACCGTTCGAGCACCGCATGATCCGCGAGACGCTGCCGGGTGGTCACCAGGCGACGCGCTTCCTCGGCAACGGTACCATCTTCAAGCAGATGTCGCGTCCGGTTCGGCACGTCGCCTTCATCGGAACCCGCAACTGAAGCCGTGACGACGGAACGTTCAGCTGCAGCAAATGCAGCGCCAAAGCAGCGAGTCCGCGGCCGGCCCTTTCCGAAGGGTCGTTCTGGAAATCCGGCAGGCAAACGGCCAGGGACTCGTCACGCGACGACAGTCCTGGCCGAGGCGCTGATGTCGGCTGACCTCGAAGCCGTGGTCGCTAGGGTCGTCAGAAAAGCGAAGGGCGGCGACATGGGCGCAGCTCGATTGATCTTGGACCGGGTCATGCCGCGGCGCCGGGGCCGCCCCGTGCGGTTTCCGCTGCCGCGGATGAAAACTACGGGCGACGTTGTGGCCGCTTTGGATGCTGTCACGGCAGCCAAGGCGGACGGTGAGCTATCGCCGGCCGAGGCCATGGAGGTTTCTGCCGCCATCGAGATGCAACGCCGCGCGATCGAGACCGCCGACATCGAAGCGCGCCTCGCGCAACTCGAACAAAGGACCGGAACCAATGACGAAGAAGATTGAAGCTCGGCTCGCCGCGATCGAGCGCAAGCTCAACGCGAAGCGCCACCCGACCGACAAGGCTTTCCGGATCTTGTTCGTAGAAGGCGGTCCACCAGGGCCGATCAGTTGGGCCTACGCCGGCACTCTGAGGTGGAAGCGCGAAGCGAACGAGAATCTGGAGGAATTCGCCAAGCGGGCCGCTGATGCGGCCTATGTCGCCGGAGAGACGGCCTTGACCGTGGGCGGACTACCGAGAGGTGACGAGCGGACTTCGGAAGCTTCGATGATTGGTGGCAGACGATTGCTCCGCACTACAGCGACGTGCCACCGCAAGAGGCGCCGCGGTTAGCGCCGCGGCAATCGCAATTTGGAGTCGGCCGGTGAACGAACGCCGGCTCGCGAAGGCGGGTTATGCCTACAGTCGCACCTTCAAGGATCCGGCCCCCCAATCGTCGAGGCCGATTACCAGCCGGTAACCCTTCAGAAGGATCCGGAGCAGATCCTCGCTCTGATCTTCGCCCGGCTCGGGCGAGATTACGGCGGCTCGGTGGTTGGCGGGCCGACGGGCGTCCGGATTAGCGGCACCAGCGGGCTGACGCTTACAGTCATTCGGCGCCCTACTTTCCCGGCCGGGTTCATCCTGCGACGCCTCCGGACGCGCTGGCCCAAGAACGCGCGTGGTGGTCGAAGCGATAGGTGGTTGCCAGTTAGGTTACCCCGGAAAGGTCAAAAGGCACCGAGTACAACAAAGCCCCACCATCAGCCGTACTGAATGTTGCGCTCAATCGCCTTCGCGAGGTTCGCCTTGGTCCTCTCTCACCAAGATCGGCATGACGTTCACAATATACGGTCCTCCCATTTTGTCTGACGATCCCGTAATGGTGAGCGAGCCAGAATCTTCGTCGAATGTGTACTGTTGCCAACGCGCTTCGAAGCGAAGGTGGAAGTCGTCAACATGTACCCTATGTGCTTCCTCAATATCGACTCTCCCATCGTCCGGGCCGCTGTGAGATATGATTGTTACGTCAGAGCGAAATAGCCGTGTGTTACCCCTCCATCGGTACTCTATCGACGCGGGAAATGAGGCGAACCCGGCCGCTTGGTTCGATTGCCAACCATCGCAGTCTCGCCAAAAACGCCTGAAATTCGCCAGAGCATTGAAATTCGCACGCTGGGTTCCTGGGGTCGGCCGTTTCATCTGGCAGCTCCTTCTCTATTGCAACAAACGCGTGCCACGACTTACCAGCGCACCCGTCCCATCATGCGTTTATTCGCATCGATGATCGGAATTGTCCGAGCCTTCCGATGTTCGATCAACTGCTGCGGCCGTCGCCAAGTGTACCGCGCGCAGCCCAGAACATCGAGTATCGCCGGGGTTCGGCGCGCGAAGAAACGCCGCACGAAGGGCATGATCCCATTCTCCAGACCAACCGCACAGGTGTCGTATTGCGCCGGGTAGCCGCTCAGCTCGGATTCCGTGTTTAAGATTCGGGCGTCGTTATAGTCTCCGTCGAGCGTGATTTCCCATCCGGTCGGAATGTCGGCGGCACGGGAGAGGCCGGCCCCCAACAGGAGCGCAAACACGCCCTTGCTCTCGTAGATGGAGAACGCGAGTTGCGTAAGGGGATCGTTCGTCAAAAGCGGCATTCAGGACCTCAGCAGGATCTGTCGCGCGGTATTCCGGCTTGCGAGTGTTTCATATTTTGAGATTGTGACCGTCGTCCGTGACGCCAAAGAACCGAAACGAGACCGTCGCACTGGTTGAGGTGCATCGTCCGATCCTTGGC
Organism: Bradyrhizobium sp. BRP23; assembly: GCF_020194135.1. Classification (NCBI taxonomy): domain Bacteria; kingdom Pseudomonadati; phylum Pseudomonadota; class Alphaproteobacteria; order Hyphomicrobiales; family Nitrobacteraceae; genus Bradyrhizobium; species Bradyrhizobium sp. BRP23. The sequence continues at coordinate 21,709 of NZ_JADYVW010000019.1, forward strand.
GGGCAGACTCCCTGCGAGATGCCTTGCGTATTCATGCACCATCTCAATTTTTTGCGGATTTAAGTGTCAACGTCAGACCCTGTGTTTTCGCGCATACTCAGCCAAGCGCTGATATCGATTGTCTTTTCGCAACCCCGGTATCGCTTGCACGATAGCCTCCAGGCACTTCACAAGTTCTCTGGGAGCCCAAGGCTGATCACTGATGATAGCGTCGAGCAAACGCAATGCGGCTTTGGGAAATCGGGCGCACAGTCCTGACTCATCCAGCTCGTGCACAACATGGTGGGGATGCTCCAGGGGCTGCAGCCAGTCCAGAACCGCGCCTAAGGTTGAAGCAAACCCGCGATGCTCAGGACAGCCAGCGAGTCCGCGATGCTATTTGAAGCAAGGTTTCGGGACTTGGGCCAGACCTCTTGCCAGAACGGGCGAACGCGATTCTTCCAATAATCCTGGCGCTGCTTCCTACGAAAAACGGGCTCGGATACGAACAAGTCCGGAGCAGCACATGCTGTGGCAGATCAATAGAATTTAAGCCGTCTTGTTGTTTTTAGCATGCTCATCCTTTTCAACCTTCTCAGCCATAGCTTTGGCCCGTCGATACGCGTCGAAACCATAGCAAGCCCAAGCCACGATCCGGGGGATAGGGCCGGTTGTTGCGTAGGTCGCAATCTGGCGTCGACTGCGTCCAAGATGGGCCGCAGCCGCCTCTTGAGTCAGGTTGTTGCGCGCGAGAAAAGTTGCAAACTCCTTGGGCGTAATGATCTGCTCAGCTAGCGCATAGATCATATCCGCCGACATCGTGAGATCATCGCCACCATCCCAAATGACCGCGTCCCCATCGTTGTCGACAAGGCGCGCCGTCAAAAACCGGCCTTCCTCACGAAGCGGTTTGTAGATTTTGTAACTGAAGATTATTGGACTGATATCAATAGCATCCTCCCGCCCGGCGCGTGGACCATCCGCCGACTTCACGGCGATGGTGTAGGGAGCGAAGGGCTTAATCGATGCCATGCGAGGAAGCGGAATTCCGCTATCGATAGTCTCATTCTCGCTCATTTAGCCTTCTCCACTCTGCTGCCAGAAACGCTCGATTTTCCGCCTTCTTTGCGCAGGCGATTACTTCGTCTAGATCCTTCTTCGATGCCTTCCCTAATGACACTTAGCGTCACCAAATCGATAAGTGCGTTCGAATTCGGCCCTTTGATGTGGAAATGAGGCGGGTTATGGTCTCCCGGATAAATGTATATCTTACCGCTGAACTTCGTCGAGCTTTGGCCGACCTGCCTGGCAACGCCCTCTTTCGTGGTCAAGTGGCTCACTATGAGAAGAACGGAATTACATCTGTTGTCACATCGTTCGACAGAAAGGGCTGATTCCCAGTGAAATGGTCAAATGGTGCCAATATGCGAGCAACGTGCTCGAGGCTTTCATTGGGAACTCCGTTTCCTCATTAGACTTCACTCAAGCATTGCCGCAGACGTCCACGCTCAAACCGTCCCGACAGTAAAGCCTGTCGCGGGCCCGTGGGAAGCCGGACAATTCATCTTCCCGTCGCATGCCAACAAAGCACGGAAGTCGCTCAGCGGAATAGCCTGCAATACAGGGGCCGGCAGCCCCTGCCTAGTCGTTTTCGACGAGGGTACGCTGGCGCACTACGTGGTCGTCTCGTCCTCGGGCTATGTGATCGACAATGCGGCTGTACCGCTCCGATCCTCGGACGAGGAACTGGACGCAGAAGGGGCGACCACCGACGGCAAATATTTCTACGTTACGGGCTCCCATTCGGCAAAACGCAAGACCTGCGAGAGCAATCCGGGGAGCCGGCATGTTATCCGGTTCGCTATCGACCCCACGAGCGGAAGGGCAAAACTGGATACCTCGCAGCACTTCGCCGACTACAAGGATACCGACGCCCTCTGGCGTTTAATGAGCTCCCTACCCGCATTGTCGGACAGCATCGGCGAGCAGAAATGCCTGAGAACCGAGCCGCCCGAGAAGGCTCCCAACCTCAAAGGGCAACGAGGCGTCAACATCGAAGGCGTCGCAATACGGAACGGGACTTTGCACTTCGGCTTTCGCGGACCGGCGAAAGATGCAAGAGCGCCGATCCTCTCGGTAGATGCCGTCGCACTATTCGAATCCGACACACCGAAGGCGGACGCCACGTTGGTCGAAGTCGGCGAAGGCCGCGGTATAAGGGATCTGGTTCAAGTGAATGACGGCGTACTGGTCCTCGCTGGCCCCGACGACGATGTCGCCAATGAGAAGGCCGGTTGGATCCTGGGCCTGTGGGATGGCGTTCACGCCGACGTGGCGAAACTGAAAAACGTTACCGGCCTTGGACTCGATGATGTCAAGCTCCGCAAGTGCGACGATGAGCTCAAGCCGGAGGCGTTGGCGGTGTTGCGAGACGTCAGCGACGAATATGAGCTGGTAATCTTGGCGGATGGTATGTGCGACGGCGGACCTTTGAAATTCGTGATCCCACGAAAGCCGCACTAAACTCCGTTCTCGACTGTAAGGGAAATGCCAAGAGCTGGGATCGACGCCAAGATTCCGACGCTTTGATCACGTTGTCCTATCGAGAGGACGCCGCGGGGTCGCGGCATCAGATTTGGCAATCCGTCCAAGGCCGACGCGACGAAAATGCCAGTTAGCATCACCTGGAGGACGCGGCTGTGACTGGCGTGGCACAATTTATTCCAGTCACCCGCGTTTCAGTGCAGAAAGTGCCTATCGCATGTTTGCCGAACGGCAAGCTGAAATAGTTAGCCATTCAGGCGCTGTCGCGAGCCGTTAAGCTTGGCATGTTCAAGAGCCCTCAACCCATTATAGGCTCATCCTAACCGACCGACTCTATGCGGTCCGAAATCTTTTCCAGATACTGAAATGCGCGGCCAGCGTGTTCACGGGCCCGCTTCATCCATTCTGCGGATTGTTCAATGCGCCGGGCCTCGGGCGGCACTCCTCCGTTCGAGACAGTCAAAAGCTGTTGGCAGACCACCTCAAAGTCCTGCGCGAGATCGTAGATCAGATAGGCGACGTTATCCAGGGTAAGCACATTGGCGAAATACGGCTCTTGCTCGCCCTCCAGCTTCATCTCGACGAACGGCACGAGTACTGTCCGACCCGGCGCAGTTTCCTCACCGGAAGCGACTTTGCTCTCGTCTCCTGCGGCCTCGATATCACCGACCGAAAGGAGCAAGGACATAAGCGAATTTTTCACGACGCTCACATTGTCGAGGAAATCCCCGTACATGCGGATTGCGTCAGGAGTCCGCTCTTCGCTTTCCGAAGCGGCGTCTACGGCCCGGCTACTCGCCATCTGAAATTCTCCGATCCGAACTTACATCCCCTCAAACAGCCACGGCCTTGCTGAATGCAGCGGGTTCGTATTGGTTTGCGCTTCTGGTTGGATGAAGCAGCTCCTTGGCGTTTTGGACCTGCTTCGCTCCCCCGTGTTTGATTGGATGCGAGGTCACTGTCGTCGGCACTCCGACTCGCTTGTGATTGTGTGCTGGTGTTTCTCTTTCGGCGATTAGCTTGGCGGCTCGCAAGCCGACCGAGGTTAGACTGAAAGCCGCGTGCTTACCGAAACTGGTACGCCGGATAAGACCGGCAACCGTCATCATATTCAGCACTCGTGAGAGATTTGCCTGTCCAAGACCAAAATGGCGCAGCAGTGCTGCCCTGTAGATTCGACGATGCGGCTCACGGAAAATCTCCATGAGGATGTCGCGGACATGCTCACGCTGTAACACATCCGCGGATGACAGACGCTCGCCCGCAGTAATGGATTCAGAGACCAACTCCTTCAGCACACTGATCTTGTCTGCAAAGGTCTTGTGATCGACCTCCAGATAAGCCCCAGTTCGCGCCATAATCTCGTGCCAGCGCCGCAATTCTTCGTCTCGCCGGCCGTCGGACAAGCACTTCCAAGTCCAGGCGCGGAGGGCTCGGTAGATGCTTTCAGCCGCACGGGCGCCGCCGTCGGTTAGGGCAGCACGAATGATGTGCCGCGCTTCCTCGGGAGAGGCATCGCCTAAAGCGATATCGTCGAAAGCCAACATGGAACCGTTATCCCATCTAAGGTTTAAGAGATCGTTTTACAACGTTTTACACCCGATTTGGTCCCGAAGTAACCCCATGTTTCATTCTGAAACAAACTGCCATTTCGTAAGTGATTTCAAGGAATTGACGGAAATGGAGGCGGGAGACGGCGGCAGGGGCAGGACGTAGCCAAGCTCCTTCTGTGACGCCAAGCGGGCGTCCGTTTGCTGCACCACGAGAGCGCGGGCACCCGTTTTTGCCTGCACCTCCGCCGCGACGTTGAGGTGAGCGACCATAGTGGACTCCTCCCCCATAGATGGCACAGCGAAAAAATCTACGGGCAAGGTAAGGTAAGGCGATGTCATCGAGGCCCGATCGCAGAAATCTCGGCAGATGGCCAAGCCGATCAGTTGGCTGTCGGTAATAAGGACGGGGATACATTCCCCCGATCTGATATCCTCCAGACGGCCCTTTTCATCCCGAGCCGGAACAATTTTATCGAATGAGCGGATCACACGTCCGTATCCGTCCAAGACCGTCGCTCGGTTGAAATAGCCTACATCAGTCTCTTCATGCCAGCTTCCGGCGAGCAGCCAGTGAAGAGGGAATTCATCATCACTGGCAATGGTGCGCTTCCGTAAGAGGTCGCAGATCTTAAGTCGCGTGGATTGATCGATTGTCAATTCCGGCCAGACGATGCCTGCACACCCATTCGACATCGATTGGTCGATCTGATTGTCCAGGGTTTCATCGATATCGTCGAACGTGACGTTTTCGGCGATGAAGTTGCCTTCGCGAGTTTCGCGAGTGAAAAGCTGAAGGTTGGAGAACAGCGAGGCCGCAACTCCCGACTTCTCGCCAGCTTCCCGTAGGTCTATGCGGATGGGGACGACTTCGAGACCACCTACCTCGGAGGGAAGTAGGCGATGCCTCAGTATTCCGCGTTTGAGATAAGGTCGCCCAGCGAGCCGAGAGTCCTGCAAGTTTCGCGGGCGAGGCACGACGAGCATGTTGGTCGAAGGACAACGCCACTCATCTAGCTCCGAATCAGGGTCCCCAAAATCCGTCCCGGAGGTCGTGTACAGGTATTCATCGACTGCTCTAATCTGGCTCCCCAGAGAAAGCATCCAGTCCTCTGGGGATAGCGAGCGCGGCGTCCAGCGATGAGTGCCGCGCGTCATCGTCTCGATCCGCCGGCCAGTCAAATGTTTTAGGGTCGCTTCTGAAAGTCGCTCGTAGGCCGCGAGAACAGGGATTGGCGCCTCACACGCAAGCAAATGCAGTCGGCACAATACCGTGGTAAGCGGCTTCTTTTCTATCGAAGGTGCAGCAGCAATTTCCGCCTCGAGATTGCGTGCCTTATCAATCCATTCCTGAAAATTCATGCGCCGACTGGTCACCCCCCCTTGCGACAATGCTAGGGCTTTTCGCTTCGCGCAAGCTCCGCCGCCCTAGTAATTTCCCTAGGCGGTGGACAACCTGAACGTGACGGGGGCTCGCTTCGGAGGCTAAGTTCGAGTCGAGCGTTAGGCCGAAGACGGTCAACGCTGCCCCGATATGACTGCAAGCCGTTATCGGAGCCAGAGCTTAGCCAATCGCGACCGCGCCCAATCGGTCGTCGACTTCGCGAATCCGCACTCCTAGCCTCCCTGCCAGGGGCTCAAGCACACCCAAAACCACCTCCCTGAGGTCCCGATGCGCGGCATTTTCATAGATGAGCAGTAGCGAATCTAGGGCCGGTTGAGACCCGTGAGCCGCGATCATGCGCAACCGAACCGGACGCCCCATTATAGGAGCAGCGAGAGACGACCAATTGCAGGAACGAAAGGTCGAGCAAATGTTGCCGGTCCTGCAAGGTGTAGCGCTTAATTCCTGGACCTCCATTTCATCGGCCGTGTCGATCAAGCTGGACATTGCATCACGATCGCCGTATCGCGCAGCAAATATCAATAAGCGCCTGCGGAGAAGCTCCTCTACATCTCGATCGTCAGACAGCGAGCGGAGAATCTCCACCTTTCGCGCGCCTGGAAGCGTTTGGGGATCGTTGACCGCGACTTGGAGTTCTTCGGCATGAAAAGGGTACCCGATTCATTGCAGGCTGTGCAGCACTTGGAAGCCCGATCACCCGCCCGAGCGAGGCCTGGGCCACGTCGGCCCTAGGGAAATCCCGAGGTACGGGGACGGGTGCCCTACCGGTCAGCAAAAACGCTGTCGAGGAGCCGACTAAGTCTGAATCCCGCCTTCTGAAGCTGTTGCTTTACAATAGGAACATTGACGGCAAGGTAATCCTCACTGACGGCGACCGTACCCTCCGGAAGGTCGCAAGACGAGCTATGCATAACGCAATAACCAGTCTTGACTGACTCAGAGATGGCAAATGACTCGTTCGCCCAGTCGCGAGGTTCGGACGAGCTCCACTTCAGTTTCATCTCCGGGGTGATTTCGTCGATGAGCTCCGATGCAGCGTCGAACACATCGGATCCAACTGCCTGCACGACTAGACAATTATCCCACGCACTGTGCAAATTACCCGAACATTCTCCTCGCACACGAATGTTGTTTCCGCCGCGATCGTCCTCGAATGACACATGCAATGGCTGATGAATGTCTCCCACCCAGTGACCGAGTGACTTCAGCGCAATGAGCCTATCCACCGTTTTCTCGTGTCTCGAGTTGACTAATTTCGAATCGTTCAGGATGGCTTTCAGTACGCAGCTTGGCGCCAACGGGCAGTCATCCGACGTGAGCCCACGCGAGTCTCGTGGAAGGTTGACGAAGTGGTCTTGAGTACGAATGCGCGGATGGTCGGGAAATACACAAGACTCGGAAAAGGTGTCGAACTCCGTGTCTGCTCGGATGAGTTTGCGAACCGCGGCACGCGTATCGGGCAGCGCCAGTCGATAGGCGATCTCGCAGACGATTTTGTGTCCCTCGTCGCCCCACGCCGAAGCGCTGGTGCAAAACGCAAGAAGAGCGATAATTGCTAAAGGTATGCGGCGCATCACTAAATCTCCCAACGCTCACGGTAAGGGAACTTCAACAGGAGTTGGCGAGCCTTCCTTCTCGCTGTCGAAGAGGACGAGGGCTCTCAATTTGGACTTCGTTACATCTAGGGGAAGCACGGCTTCCGGTTTGCGCTTACCTTTGAACGGCAATTCGGCGAGGAGGCGAACCTTTTCGCTTCTTCCGTTCCAGAGATAGAGCGCATAAGACCCAGGCTCGTCCGCGGCCGGGCCTGCCAAGATCAGCAAGCTGCCAGCGAAGCTCGTCAGGTCGCGAACACCGCGGCCGGGCCCCAATCGAAGCCGAAACGTTTCATGCCGATCGTCTCCCCCTTCAAATAAAGCTTTCGCCCCCACCGACAGCACGACCGCCCGATTCCCGCTTAGGACGGGCCCTCGAAAGCCGACGAACAACTTGCCACCTGGCCCAAACGCTAGGCCCTCGATGGTGAGGCCGTTCTTCTCCAGACGCTTATCCATGAATGGGCGAAGTGTCCGATCGGCCGCGATAATATCCCGGAACCTTGCGGACCTATCGACGCCCGCGCCATCCTCCCGAAATCTGACGATTTGGCTGCTCGCAGCGATCCTCGCTCGGATCTCCGCAGCATTTGCCTTGGATTTCAGCTTTCCCTTCTTATCGCGCGGATGGCCGTGCGAACCGATCACATAGTAGAAACCATCTGCGAATGCGACGGCCTCGCCGTCTAGCTCGAGCGCTTTCCCCTCAAAACTGTTAGCAATTAAGTCGACCGGTTTGCCAACAATGATCTCTCCATCGTGAACCTCCACGAACTGCGCATGCTGTACGTTGTCGTCGATGACGACGCATAAACGAGGAAAGCCCTGGTCAGTGGCGCAGGCCATCCCACTTACATCCTCGGCTTTCTCACCGTCCTTCCCGAGCAATCTGCCGTCAACGTGCCAAGCGTCGCGCTTCTCCGCCAGCGCAGGCCCGGTAGAAGCGGCAAGAAGTAGCGCGAGCAATCCCGCTCTTCCAATGAAACTCATTGGACTTCTCCGACGTACGGCGTTCATACCCTCCGAGAATCCCTCAATCTAACACGATCGAGTAGGACGTCCCAAATCCGTCAAAGAGCTTCCATGGCTCTCCGTCCTTGAAGATTAGGGTCTGGTGTCCAGTGGCATTGGCGATGGCTTCCGCCTCATCATGGATCACAACGCCGAAATGCTTGAAGGCGCTGTCCCTGTCATCCTGAACGTAGAGAACATAGCTCGCCACGACCCTAATCCTTGTCCGGGGCTTCTGTTTGCGTGTCTTAGCTCGCTTCGATTTCGACGCTTTGGTCTTCTTCACGCGCCCCGTCTTGCTGCTTTCTTCTTTTTACCCGCTTTTGCCTTAGCCGTTTTAGTGGGCTTCTTTTTTGCAGCCGCCGCAGACTTTTGTCCGGCAGCCGCTTTCGCTTCCCTTGCTTCTTTTGCCTTAGTTCGTTTGGCTTTGGCCCGCTCGACTTCGTCAGCAAATATGTCTTTCGTATCCTCCGCCGCTTCCGTCGACCAATTCGCCCGCGGGTCAGCGAAAAACATAATTCGACGACTGCACTTGTAGTCGCCATCCTCAAAATACGGCGTCATCCAAGTCGGCGTTGTATCCAGCAACACCGCCTTTTTAGCAGCTTCGTCCTCTTCTTCATCAGCCATGGCCGCACGGTTGGCGCTCATTCGAAAGAAGAAGTGACGGAAAATACGATCGAACTCTGTGAGGTAGATGTCAGCGACACGGGTGTTGCCCCGGATGAAAAGCATGTTCTCGTCATTGGCCGTAAGGGAATTACCCGAGAAGTTCGCTGAACCGGTGCAAACGAATGGGTCGTCCGAAAGCGGGTCAATTAAGAGAAATTTTGTGTGCACGAAAAAGACGAAGCCTTTTCCGTCCTTTCGAGCCAATTCTTCGTCAACGAACCACTTCTCGAGCGGGAAATTGGGGATTGGCACCAGCTTTGTACCGCCCTCCCCTTCCTGCTTTTCGAAGGACTGCTTCGTCACCTTTCCGAGCACTGAGCCATTCGACATGACCAAGCGGCCGCGGCTACTGCGTTCCGCCTTGCGGGCATCCGCAGTAGCGGGCTTCTCGAGGAGAACGAAGCGCATTGAGTTCTGTTGTTTGCCCAAGGACCTCAGCAGTATTGGGTCGACGGTGAAGGCGGCCGTAAACATGCAAGACGTTTGCGCGTTCTCGATCCTCTTTCCGTACCAGTCGAGCAGGTTATCCGCGATCCTGGGCGAAAAGAATGCTGTGATTGGTTGCTCCGGGATGAGATTCGGCGGGTTCGGCGAGAGTTCGATGGCCGCTTCGCGCGCCGGCTTTCCGGTAGGGTTCTTGGAAAGAACCTTCCAATATTCGTGGTACTTCCGTGGGATCGCGGTTGGTTTGTTGCTCGCGTCAGTCACCACATGACCAACATTGGTCTGCCCCAGGAAACCAGACGGAGTGAAGTTGACTGATCCGGTCCAAACTGCCTTCGGACTTGCTTGGTCATCGAGCCAAATGATGAATTTGTTGTGCGGCGTTTGCGGGCGGGTTCGCTCGATCAGCCTCCCCGCAGGAAGTTTCACCTCATCGATGGCATCTTCGTTCGCCTTCGTCTTGTGGTAGATGATCTTGACGTCGACACCCCGAGCGATCGCCGCCTTGAGGGCCTTCAGCAGCGGAAGGTACGTAAATTCGTAGGCACAAACACGGAGCTTGTCGCCTTCTGGGACTTCGTTGATGAAGGTCACACAGGCTTCTTCAAGCCCCCGCGAAAGCCAGACTGAGGTTTCCTCAGAGACGCGATTCTTATCATCAACGGCGTTGTACATCTCCTCCGTCAGCGTGCGGTTTTGGAAAGTCACAGAGTACGCCCGGCTAGCGACTACCCCTCGATTGAACCAAACGCCGTGTTCTCCGTCGTTCTCCTTCTCTGTCCTGATTCTGACGGCTGCGCTATACCTCCGCTCAAGCCCGTCGATTTCACCGTACATCGCAACGATCGTGTACTCATATTCTGTGTCAGGGCGAGCTTCGTAGTCTGACCAAAGGAAGCTCTGGATCGGGTGCTGCAAAGTCGAATACTTCGCACTCTTTTCTGGTTTGGGCACCAGCTTTTCGAAATATTTGGTTCCTTGCAACCACCGGGTCTCCTGACCGTGCCTAGCCTGGAATGCGAAGCCCCTGAGGCCCTCCAGTCGCTCGGGATCGATATCGATTGCCATCAGTACGACGTGTGTACCGGCTATAGCCCGTACCCGCAGCGGACCATCGGTAGCTCGCTCTCTGCTCATGCCGTCCTGCCCCGTTTGTCCAATGTGCAACCTTATCGCGACTGGCTGACTTGTCGAGAGTGGAGCGCTGTTGAATATCGAAGCATCGCAATGCGAACGTCGTTTGTTGTTCGGACGTTGGAAACTGCGCCGTTTACGCACACTACTCTTGTGCGTCGGCGGGATACTGGGCAGGCAGCGCCCCGGGCGGGACAAACGAACTGGCGCCTCCAATACCAGCGAACCAACCTCTAGTTGCCAGTGGCATCCTAGGGATTTCCCTAGGTCGCAGGCGAGGCATACGCCGCTGAGCAAATTTCCGGGCTACATTTCAGATTGTCTATTGCTACGCTAGCCATTTAAGATGGACCAGCTATACGAGGGCCCGACAATGCCGCTTGTTTTCGTGCATGGCGTGAATACGCGCAGAGGCAACACCCCACAAGAGCAGCGGGTCTTCGATGACCGAAGCACATTGCTCCAGCAACAGCTGGCGCATGTTGCTTTTATCGATCGGGTAAAGACCGCCGACGGACTGAAAACATTTGCGCCCTACTGGGGAGACCTCGGAGTCAAGTTTGCCCGCAACTTCGCCAGCTTGCCCACGTCCGGCGCACAAACATTAGCGGTTGGCCAGCCGGCGCGTGTGGACTTGGTGACCTCTACCGCAGCAAAGTTGGACGGCGAACTCGTCAACAAACCCACCTTGAACAGCGATCCACTGTTAACCGTTGCGAGGGCCCGATCGTTGCCCGCGGCGGTGGACTTGCTATTCGCTGGCTCCTCGAACGCTCCAAAGGCTGGTCCATTAGCACAGGCACTGACAAATGCGTTGCCGGACGTGGCGCGGTTCTCTCTGGTAGCCGAGGCATACGCGGCTGCCAACCGCAATCCGTCCTGGCTGCAGACCGTCAAGAACGACAGCGAGTTTGTGGAAGAGCTATTTCGTTCGGTAACGGCACTTTCTGCAACTTCGAGCGAAGCGGCCACAGGAGCCAATGGAACAATCCAAACGTTGGCGATTGGAAACTCTGTTCTGAATTGGCTTAAGACCGGCGCCACCGCGATCAAGGATGCAGTGAGTGAAGTGACTAAGAACGTAAAAGACGCCGTGGGAGGTGCTGCAGTCGATGCAACTCGTGCAGCGTTCCTCGGCCTCTCCGAATACGTCCGTCCTTCCGCTTCCACATTCGCCGGACGTTTCGTGGGCGACGTGTTCACCTACATGGACAACCGACAACCAATTGTCGAACGAGTCATTGCCGCGATCAAGGAAGCAAACGCGGCCCGTCGCCCTGGCGACGAAGAACTCTATCTTGTCGGCCATAGCTTCGGTGGCATCATTCTCTACGACATTCTAACCCACTTTGCGAAGGACCTGCGGTGCGACCTTTTTGTGACCGTAGGTTCTCAGGTCGCACTGTTCGCGGAGATGGGGCGCCTAGCAGCGGCTAGCGAGTTGGCGGAGCCTTTCGCAAAGGGCGAGCCTGCTGATCTTCCTGCCGCAGTATCGCGCTGGATTAACGTCTATGATTTGACCGACTACGTTGGTTTCGCGACCAAGGGCGTCTTCAAAGACGTACTCGATTTTGAGTTCGAGACGGATGCTTTGCCAATCATTTCCCATGCCGCATATTTTGACACTCCCCGCTTCTTTGCCCGCCTGCGTGAAAGAGTAAAGGAGTTGTTTGAAGAAAAGGGAGCGCAAGTTTGATTTGGAGGCGCTTATGGCCCTGATCTGGGCCGAAGGGTTTACAGGCGAAAACGCCCTCGCTCCGGCTTGGCTGAAAATGAGCGAGGCCATAGTTAGACGCCGTAAACTAAAGGCCGCAGACGGCATTCCATTTCTCGACGCGAGCAAGGCCGAAGAGGATGCCGTCGAAAGATATACGACGCTTGTCAAACAAGCAGAAGAAGCTCTGAAGAAGGCTGCGAGTGACGGCAAGCCTAGAACTCACGTAATGATCGTTGGCGTCGGCGAATACGATTCAAAGGACATCATTCCGACGGTCACTACATCGGTGAACGGAGCCAGGAAATTCGCCGAGTGGGCACTGACGAAATTCTCCAAGGTTGACCGCCCGTTAGGCTCGGTCGAATTCCTATGTTCGGCAACACCAGAGCAGGGCGAGTGGAAACTGGAAGGTGACGCGGCCACGAAGCTCGGGTTTGCAACTACCTGTCCTGCGATGCCAGCCGAACCAGCTACATTCGAGAATATCCGCAAGCGGTTCGGTGAATGGTTGGACCGTTCCGGTACAATGCTGGAAAATGCCGCGATCTGGTACTTTGCCGGCCACGGCATATTCAAGTCCGAGCCGACGTTGTTCGCCCAAGACGCGCGGCTTCCTACCAACGACAAAGAGGGAGGCAACCTGATCGCGACGATCGCGAGCGCGACCTACCTACAAAACCGGAAGCCCAGCGTGCAATGCTTCTTCATCGACGCTTGCTCCGAGTATAACTTCGAGGCGATCGCAAACCAGCTCGAAGTGATAGGTCGCCCGCTCTGCACGCCTGTAAGCGGTGCCGCCATCTCGGAAAGAGATGCCTCAATCTACTTTGGCTCATACGCAGGCGGTAAGGCCTACGGAGACGCGAAAGACGCGCCCTTTTTCACGCAGGAACTCATACATTGCTTGACGCAGCGTGCTGGTGACCCAACGGTCGATGGATGCCCGGTGACTATGTCATCACTGGCAATTGCTCTAAAGTCGGCGGCGTTGCATCGCGCTGAGACGGAAGATAACAGCGGGATCATCTTCTCCGAAAGCAAGCCGGGTGTCGTCAACACGACAGGCGTTCTCTGCGATCTTGTCGGCCCCCCTGAAGTCCTGGTCAAGGTAAGGTGTAGCCTTGGCACAGCGATGTCAGCCGCAGATCTGTTCGTCGCCGAAGAGGCGCCAGGTGAAAGACGCCTAAGCCGAGCAAAACGGAGGGACGGGCCGTGGTGCACGCCCGTCCCCATCGGAAAGTGGACGGCGAATGCGGCTTTTGACACCGATAAATATGAAACCGGCCTTAAACCGTTCGAGCCGAAGCTTCCGGCTTCTGAAGTCATCATAGACATCAAGCGGCGCGACACAGGCAAACCGGATGGGGCGAAGCCGTGACCAGCTACATCGTCCGGATCACAGCTGAAAATGTGCCACCGGACCTGGCCGGCGCGCCCATAGCCGTGGAAGTGTTTTCCGAGGCCGGAAAGGCCGAGCGCGCGGCGTTGCGTCTTGCCGGCCGTCCTACAGACGTCGGCGTGCCGGGTCCAGGCTCCTACCTGGTGAGAACCGCTCTTCCTTCCGGGCGCATTATTTCGATCACCGTCGCAACCCCAGAAACAGGTACCAACGGACTAGCTATCGGCGAAGCTGTGCTGGACATGAAGGAAACTGACGCGATTGCAGACTTCTGGCGCGAAGCCGAGTCCTTGATGAAAATCGCAACCGCAATACAAGCGAGCCGTAAGCCCGGCGAGACCATGCCGCCTTGGCTGGGTGAGCGCCTCCGCGAGCTCGGAAACCGCGCACTTGAGAACATCGCAGAACTTGGCAGGAATGCGCTTACCCGCCTCTTGGACAGATTCCGCGGACAGGTCGTCATTACTGACGTCAGTTCGGCAGATCCGGGATCGCCGCGCATTCAAAACTCTGAACACCGCCGCACTGCACACGACGCGCATGCTGGCTCTCCGATTGAGTTGTCCTACCGCTGGGGAACGTTCGTTGAGTGGACCCCCGGCCGGACGCACTCAACATTGGTCTTGAGGAAAGGTGGAGACGGTAAAGTAGATGCTCAAGGAGAAATATCCGTTCCTTCTGGGATCGCGCCGACCAACTGCTTCTATGTTGAGATTTCCGAACCATCTAGCCACAACGCTGCTCTAGTCGTTTGGCTGCCCGGGCCCAAAGGAGAGGCGGTTAAGCTCGCGGCAAGTTCCGAGCTCGCCGCCTATCGGAGTGGATCCGTTTTATCCGCATATCCGGCCTCTCCTGAAGATGCCCTTGCAACGACGTTGTACGAATACGTACGTCAAGGCGCCATGGAGCGTGCCCGCCTGTTCCTTGATGATCTCATTGAGCGATTGCGAAATCCTCAAGACATGCCGAGTTCGAACACCAGCATTTTGGCAGCTTACGTTCTCTACAAGCTAAGGCACCCCTACGCTGATGAACTTATCCCGCGGCTGAGGGAAATGAATCCTGACCTGCCCGACGTGCATGTCCTGCAATGTGCGCAATGGATAGCTACCGGTAAGCAAGATAGTGTGCCAGACGAGCTCGTAACTGCAATCAAGTGCGGTATTCCGATCTACACTGAAGGGGTCAGGCTGCTTCGCGACAGCTCCAACTTATGCCGTGACCTCTTCCCTGATGATAAAAGGTTCGGCGATCATGTGCGGAAAGCTCATAGTGCGGCCTCGGCGGCCAATTTCGAATCCATGTTGACCTGCTTGCGGCTTGGCGCGGACGTTATGGCGGAGTTTGTCTAGAAATGTGGTTTGGCCTGATAAGCTCGCGCAATGCCGCGAGAACCACGTTCGGTGACAAACCAAAGCCCAACCAGACAATGTGGAGAGAGGCGCCAGCGCCACCTTCAGCCGCGATAGCAATGCAGCCATGAACGGCAACACGCACCGGTCTATTCGGAGCTGGAATAGGCGAGTGCAGTCTGCCTCCCCCATCCCCCTCGCGGGCAGTGTCTCAGTTTGCCGACACTACCTCTCGCGGACCCACAGAGCAGCCCAACTGCCGTTGGGGGACGGAAGTTTTTAGAGCGAGATGAGCCCATACCGGAGGCCGATAACGACCGCGCTGATCCTGTTCGTCGCCCCAAGCTTTCTCTTTACGTTGCCGAGATGAAACTCGACGGTTTTCTCGGAAATCCGGAGAATCCCACCGATCTCCCAGTTCGTTTTCCCCTCTTTGCACCATTCGAGGCAGGCGACTTCCTGCGGCGTCAGGAGCGGATTGTCGGCGCCGGGCACTTCACAAGTGAACGACTGCGTCGGGACTGGATCTGCACCGTCGCCGCAGGGCAGCAACTCTCCATCAAGCTGCGCGGCAAACGCATCGGCATGTATACGATGTTTTTCGAAGTTTGATTGGTGGGACGCAACGCAGCGCTGACCTTGGTACTCGATAGCGTCGGAGGTCAATATGTGAGATCGATTGGAGGACATTCGGCAAGACACACGTTCTTTCGGCGATGCCGCCGATAGGTCAAAAGAACTTCGGAATCCATGTAAGCGTCAAATATGCGCGCAAGCTTAGATTGAGTTCGCCTTCGGGCGCAATGAATTTCTGCTGCCGTGAGCCAAAAGCAGGCCTCGGCGTCTCGGCCGGTTCAAGGCGAGCTCCAACCCTAACGACCACGCCGCGCTGGTCGGCGGCCGATTGCGAAGCCGCCGGCCCGAATGGCTTGCGCCGGGGACCGAGGCCGAGGGAGTCAAGCTGAGCGGGAGATTGAGCTAGCTAACGAAATTCGAAGATCGCTCCCCAGATCAGGACCGGAGCCGATCGCGGGAGCGCGCTAAATCAGCGAGCTTATACATTTTTCCCCTCCGCTACGCCTCGTTGTGGATCAGATACTCCGAGCTATGCCCGGTATCGCACCAATTTCGCAGGTATTCTGTCGGCCCCACAGCGTTCTTGCAAGTTCGACAGGGACCTGATCTTTGAACTTCCCAGCCGTGATATTCTGGACCGCCGAAGAAACCCGAACTACGTCTGCAGCAGTGAAGTCCGCCAGACTTGCGAGTTTAGATCTTGCCATCGCGACGGTCGTTTCGGATAGGGTCAATCCCAGATCATGCACGTGGCCGGGAAGACCCACCATAGCGGCGGCAGCTCCAAAAACCGCCGTCACCTGCGATCCACGCCACAGAAAGACGTGAACGTCCTTCTCCTCCTGAAGCACGTTCGTGGTGTCAAGACCTAAACCGCTGAAAGCCTCCCGGCCCTCCGCCAGCAAATCGCGCGCTCTTTGGTCCAGATAAGTGGGTTCGTCCGACGCGAGATAGACAGCCTTCATTTCTGCGGCTAAGCGATCGTGTAATCGCTCGCCATCCGCTCGCTCGAACCGTGGCACGACGCCGCCGGGGTGAGGCGCCACGAAAAGTGTGTTGGTCTTTTCGTCGAGATCTTGCACAATCCATCGTTGCCCGGCAAAAACGACAAGGCTATCCTTATGGACCGGGAACGATATCGGCAATGTCCCCAGTGTCCTCCCGGACACAGTAAGCCGCCACTCCTCCGCTGACTCGAATACGGCAAAGAAGTTGCGCGATTGAACGACTGCCTCTCCTTCGTTGGCCAGCATGATCGTGCCGTCGGGTGATTGCTCTATAAACCGGATCTCGTCAGATCCCAAGTGCTTCAACAGAAGCGCGAACTCTGCAGCAGAAATCATCGCGAAGGGACCAGAACCGCACAGCAACTCGTACAGTGGGCGGGCCCGTATTCCGCCGCGCTCGGCGATCACCGAAAGTATCTGGTGGACTAGCGTGGAGGCAACCTCGGGTACCTGCCCCGCCGGCTCGACGAATTTCTCGAGCAGGAGTCGGATGACGGCCACCGATCGTATTGTGTTCGAGCGTAGTCGGTCGATGACACCCGTATCCTGATCGGTGTTTGGTTCACGAATGTAGATTCTTAGGACCGACGGAGTACCCCTCCTGCGTCCCGTTCGCCCAAGGCGTTGACGTAGAGAGGAGAGTGATCTCGGCGCACCTATTTGGGCAACCGACTTCACCGATCCGATGTCGACCCCCAGTTCGAGGGTAGACGTACAGATACCGGTCGTCGGTAACTTTCCGTCTTTGAGGCGGTTCTCCAGCTCCTCGCGGATGGTTTTTGAAAGACTCCCGTGATGGGGGTAAAATTCGTTGGGCACTTTCGCCTTTTCAGAGCGCCTCCTGAGCCGATCCGCGGTCGATTCCACTGTCCGACGCGAACCGCCGAAAACAAGATTGTTGGTTCCTCTGAGTGTCGAATAGAGATGGTCCGCAATATCGTCCAGAGCTACGCGCCGGACTACCGCCTCTTCGGGAATGCCGCTCGCGCCTTCAGCGTGATCTGGGTCGTCCAGCTGCGGAGGCTCAACATAGCCGCGAACCTGAAGTCTGAGTTCGGGTGAATCCGACTTGGCTTCCAGGATTTCGACAAGCTGAGGCATCGTGGGTCGAAGCCAAGCGGCGGCCTGACCGAGGTCGCCTATCGTCGCGGAAAGCCCGATACGTCGCGCCGGCCGCGACGACACGGCATCGATGCGCCGCAACAGACTAGCGACATGGAGACCGCGAGGCCCCTGAAGAAAGGAATGCAGCTCGTCCACGACGATGAAGTCCGCCGAGCACAATAACCGCTTCGCGTCGCCCGGACGGCGGACGAACATCGCCTCGATGGATTCGGGAGTGATCAGCGAGATCCCTCGCGGGTCGGCCATTGCCCGTTTCTTCGCGGTCTGTGGGGCATCTCCATGCCACTTCACGACCGGAATGGCCATGTTTTCGCAGAGTTCATCCAGCCGCTTGAACTGATCGTTGATTAATGCCTTCAACGGGCTGATATAGAGGACCGAGAACCCAGCGAGCGCCCGATCGGCAACGCTCGTGAGAACTGGCAGAAACGCGGCTTCAGTCTTCCCTGCTGCCGTGGAGGCGGCGATCAAGATGTCGCGGTCGCCGTCCAGGACTGAGATGATGGTACGGGCCTGTATTTCCCTGAGCTCGTCCCATCCCTGATCCCAGATCCACCGGCGGATCGTCGGATGCAGCTTGTCGTAGGCCCCCTCAAGATTTGAGGCGGAGGCTGGTGAGCTCATCGTCGTCCCCGTTGTTAGGCGTCGCTTCCGCTACGTCGTCGGGTGCGTCTGGAGCGATCGGCACTCGTTCAAGAAGATCCTGCCACCGGCTGTCCGGGTTCTGCTCCAGTACCGACAGCATTTGAACGAACGATCTTATCGTCGAGCGCGGCGTACGGAAGTATGCGGCCCCGATCTTTCGGTCACAGTGCTCCATGAAGGCGGTAAGCGCATCGTCGGGAACCAGATACTTCGTAGGATCCCCGCCCGCAAAGACCATCCTGATGTTTCCGAGGAGCACAAGCAGATCCTCAGGCGTCAGGCTCTGCAGCCTGATCACGGGGCCCGACATGTCAACGAGACCGCCCGCAGCGAAGGAATTCTCGGCTAGCCGCGACTGAAGAGCTTCGTAACTGAACATGCCCCTGCGCGTGTCCAGAAGAAACTCTGGCGTACCACACATGACGAAACCGATGCCTGACGTATTTCCCTGAAGCGCATCGTTTACAATGTTGAGTACTTGCTCGTAGTTCTGCTTTCGCGCTTGAGCGCTCTGGAGCTTGTAGATGTTGGCCATCTCGTCGATCATAACGATCAGTCCCGCGTAGCCCGCGACTCTTACCAGGCATGCGAGCGATTTAAAGCTGTCGTAGAGGTTCTCGTCATCGATGATGGTCCGCACACCGAGATCTCTCTTCGCATCGGTACGGGTCGAATACTCACCACGAAGCCATCGGATAGCGTTTTGCTTGAGAAGCTCGTTCGATTCCTCGCTGCCCCGCCAGAATGCCTTCAGCACGGTCGCAAAATCGTACCCACCGGCTAATTGCGCAATCGCTCCGAGCTTTTCGTCGATCACCTTCTCGACAGATACGCTCTTCTCCGCCGCCTCCTTTGCGGCGTCAGTCACCAGGCGCTCGACGACACTTTGGAGAGCTCCCCCTTCAGGCTTGTTGCGCGTTGCCATATTGTTGACGGCCTCGGAATAGAGTGCCCGGGCCTGCCCCCCACTTGCCTGAATACGCCGATTGGGCGAGAGGTCGGCATGCATAGTCACGCATTTTCGCTCGAGCGCGATTAGCCTGACTACACTGGCAAAGAAGGTCTTCCCTGCCCCGTATTCGCCGATAACGAACCTGATCGCGGCGCCCGCGTCGGCAATGCGATCGATGTCCCGAAGCATCGCGGCGATCTCCTTGGCCCGCCCGACCTGGATGTGAGGCAATCCGATGCGTGGGACAACGCCGGCGGAAAGAGCCTGGATAATAGTATCGCGTTCGCGTGGACGGATCGTCTTGACTTGCTTGCTCATGCGGCCTTGGCCTTCATCTCGGCGATGCGTTCTCTCAAGTGCGCCGCTATCACGATTTCGTCTCCCTCTTCGATCAGCGGCTCGTCGAAGTGGTCGAACGACCAGTCATTGATGCGCTCAATTGCGCCGTCCGGCAACAGGCGGACCTCCTTGGCATGTCGCTCAAATTCCGTACGCGACATTGATCCACGAAGCTCAAGTAACTCGACCAATTCGCCGTGAGGACCGTCCAATCCTTCCAAGGATTGATCGGCTGGGAGTGGAGAGGCTTGGACAGGAGGCGGGCCTTCGTCGGTAAAGATGTTGGCGAGCAAGGCGGACACAGCTTCCGTATCCTTTCGGGTCTTCTCCAAGCGGACCGCATCGATTCTGATGCCCGCCGAGGGAGGAGCCGGGGGCGCCTGCTTTGGAATGGGGATGCCTGCCGCCCGAGCCTCCTCCGTCAATGCTACCGGCTCATCCTTCTCGGCGGCAGCGCGGTGCAGACCGGCATACACACGCTCCGTCGGCAGACCTAGCGACTTGTGCAGTCGCTCAAGGAACTTGACCTCTCCGGCATCGATATTCTGATTTGCGCCGATCACCGCGACCGCAGCCTCGGCTATTGCTTGCCGCTCGCTTTGACTGGTTTCTGCAAGTTTGCGCATGACCCTGTCGCGCTTGGGCGGATTGTTGAATGTGATGACGGCGAACGCGATCAGTCGGGCTTGTTCTACCCCCGATAGATCGCCTTCCGCCCTAATCCTTGCGATGGTGCGCTGTAATTCCTCGTACGATGCATCCCCGTCGGCCGCAGCGGCCAGGACAGCGACTTCGATCTGCGCTCGCATCGCTCGAAACGGCGCCCTGGCTGGATCCACCGGGCCGCCGTCAGCCGCCCGGAACACGAACACTTGGTCGTCCGCCCGAGGCGCGCCGCTCCCGTATCGGCGATCGGGCTCTATTGCGATCCCAACGACATCCAAGGCGCCGCTCAGCGTATCCAGAGCGGCACTTGGTATTTTGCCTCCTTCCGGTATTTCGATCCCAGCCATCTCTAGGAGCACCTGTGCGGTCGTACTGCCGCGGCCTTGGCTTCCTACCAGGGAATCGATCTGGCGCCTGAAGTCTTCCACGGGACCGACTTTGGCCGCCCGTTGAAGATCGATAGGAAGAAGCGCCGCCGCGGCCATCGAATGCCTTGCTGCCGGTTTCCGACCGACCAGACGGCTGAAGCTGTCGAGCTCGTTTGTGCAATCGTCTAGCAAAGTCCTCAAAATCTCTAAGTCTCGCACGAGGAGGCTCGCATCAGGCTGGCGCTGATGTTGTCCTGGAACGTCGATTTCGAACGCACCGCTCGCAGCACGATACCGCAGCCAGACGTTGCCCTTGGAATTCACGGCAAAACCCTTGGGAAAGCGTGTGCCGAAACGCAGCTTCCACAATGCGACAAATTCTTCGAAGCACCTCACGGCCGGGGTTCTAAGATAGGTGTCCGGCATCGCCATAACCCAATAGAGCGCGTCGTCAGCCGAAACGCTCGGGGACGCTGCGAGCCGCTCGGCCAGATACAGACGCGTGGCGAGCTCCATCTCCGAACCGACGCTGCGTTCGGCAGAAAGGGGTGGCAACGCCAAGCGGATGCCGCGCGATATCCGAACAACGTTGAGGAATTTCGTGGCGTAGTTCTGGAAGGAATTGTTCGCACCGTAGATCGAAAGCAATCTTTCGACTTCTTGAATAACCGCGGGAACATCTGACCCTTGATCTATGAACACGCGGTGCTCAAGGCCATAGAAGAAGAGAAACACATATCCAATGCCGTAGCTGGGATCTCGCCGTCCAGTACGCATCCAGTCCAAAAAAGAACGTCGGGCGGCCGGCGAGATTTGCTCGTACGATGGCCAATAAGGCATCGACTGACCATCGACATCGGGCTGCCGCGAGTACGCCGGCAGAGCGGGATTTATGGCATACTGCCTGGTCTCACCGTTCGGCCCAGCTATCAAGGCGCCGTAGTAGAACATGCCCCCAGAAATTTCTGCCTTGCCGAAGACTGCCCTTTCGCCCGCCGCCAACCACACTGCCGGCGACTCACTCGAACGAAGCTTGCTTATCGCTGGTGGCGGGCTTTGACCAGAACTCGGAAGCTCGGAATGCCCGTCGGAAGGAGAAACGCTCTGCGACCTGCCCCTCAGAGCGAGATAGAGGAGCCAAACGACCCCGGCCGCCAAGACAAACGCTCCTATTGCGGCTGCGTGTTCCACAACGAACCGGTAGATAGCCATAGCGGCTGCCACCAATCCGCCGATCAGGATCAGAAAGATGGTTCCGGCGTCAGATGATTTACCCCGTCGTCGCCCCATGGAATTGTAGTCTCTAGCCCGCGCCCTGTAGCCTTCCTTCGCGCGACTCTTGCACGATGCACCACTCGCGGCAACAGCGTGGCGATAGTCGGTCACAAGAAGGGAAAGTGCCGTTCAACGAGGCTCTGTGCCACCCTTATTCGACCACAGAGCTGGTTCCGTGCCGTCATAAGAAATCGGCGTAGCCGCATCAGCGCCCCTACACCCTAGGGATTTCCCTAGGCGCGAGCAGCACACTATGGGATCGCAAAAGCCCTGTCGGGCACCTAAGGCGATATCGCATAAACGCTTAGTCCCCGTTGAAACGGTGAATTGCGGTAGGCCTCACCTATGAGCTTAATCTCCAAGGTATACTCGGCTGATCGCGCCGTCATGAGCGGATCCTCTCCTGGCACTGCCACCGTGCCGACCATCGAAACGATCCCGTATGCGTTGAGAAAACCGAGAGGAATTCGTACAAAGCTTCCTATCTGACCCAATAAACGCGACCGTGAACAATGGGGCTCGTTGACGGCAGATCTGGCGAGAGCGTAGCGTAGACCGTCGCACCGACTACTCGTCTGACCGTGCGGCGCCGTATTCGCTATGCGAAAGGATCGTGTTTTGAGGGCCTTCAAAATTGCTGCGACGGTGTTCGATTTTCCTGCGCCGGTCGATCCAACGATTGCAGCATGTCGCGTAACAAGTTTATCCAGATCTAGCGTGGCTTCCAAGCTCTCTGAAGCGGAATGGCTACCGATGGCTACTGGAGCTGACCCGCTGGGAGCATAGATCTGCTAAGCGCGATCTCTTCGATGAAACGCGAAGGAAACGAATACTTGAAGAAATTGAATATTCTGACGGCTACCTTCACCAAGTGGTGCACGAATTTGAGACAAGGAAGGTGACTTGGTGTGATGCGTATTGTTGCATTTCATCGTCGTGCAAGACATTAATGGATTTTCGGCGAAAGTCAGAGATCTGAAGAGATTGAGGCTGATATTCAGATCATGCGTGACGCGAACGGCACCGTGGATCGCTTCGGTGCGTTCAAAACGATCCTCGGGAAAACTGGCAACCAACGGCACAAACGGGTTTCCGATATACGAGAGATGCGGGACATAGTTTTAGAGCTCCAGGGCCGATTATGCGCAGGTCGCGTGGTGCGCGAGTCCATCGACTGCCGCATCATCACCGAACGATGAAATGTCTAATAAGATCCAAGAAGATCGCGGTGTGCTTGAAGGGGTCGGCTAATGTTCGAACCGCCCGTCCGCGCGATGCGAATTCCCGAAAGCCAATGCCCGGTGCCAAACGGCCCTGCCGCGAGACAAGATGCCATCAGCATCGAACCTTCTAGATTCGAAGCCGCGAGAGTCTCATGAGTGCGCCGGCGGTTGCGCGACAAGTTGTCCCAGAGACAAAAACTACCTGACGGTTGAGATTTGGACTAAACTACGGAATCTGTCGTCGGGCAGCATACATGACCTTCGAGACCCCAGCAGGCAACGCGACAACCGTGGCCGCGGCAAGCGTCGACTGCGCGAGTTACTTTACCTTTAGCAATACTCTTCGCGGGCACATTGGCGGACCCGCCATTCTTGGCAAGAATTGAACTAAGTTAGACCGCTAAATGCCGGGTGGCTTTTTCAAGCTTGTAGAGTGAACCAGCTCACACGCCGGCGGCCAAGGACGTTGCAATATCTGCGTGCCGCTTTTGACGTGGGATGTCGATAAACTTGGGTCGCCATCGTACAAAAAGTGTTTCGGTGACCCGGGTGAAATCTACGCCAAAAGGATCGCGCTCTGCTGGCTGAATTGTGCTGGGGAGTCGTTTTATGGATATTCAGGCGCACCCGCCCCTTCCTTACGTGAAGCCTGAAAGGGCATCGAGTGTACCTTTCCCGAAGATCGGCAAGGTACAGCGTGAGCCGACTGCATCGGCCAACTATTTTGTAGTGGACCCGGTCTTTCTAGCTACCGCCTCTTTGCAACCGTATCAACGAACGCATCAGGACCCGATCCATCGGCCGCTCAGGATCTACACGCTTGATCCAGCGGCGAGTCGGCAGGATGGCGCTGTGGCCGTGTTAAATGTCCCATTCGAGCGATTGCGCTCGGGGCCCGCGGGCAGCATCCTGGAGGTGGTCGATTGGGACGAGACGACGGGGCGGCTCAACAAGCCGGTCGAGTTGGATGATCCTCGCATCCTGATAGAAAATGGACGGCCCCCCTCGCCGTCCGACCCTATGTTCCGGCAGCAGATGGTCTACGCGGTCTGCGCGGCCACGTACGATGTCTTCAGACGCGCGCTCGGACGCGATCCGTGCTGGGGCTTTCACTCTCGTCCTGGTCAAGCTTATGCAAAGCTCAGAATTCGTCCACAGGCCTTCTGCGGCCGCAATGCCTATTACGATTCATCAGCAGGGGAACTCAAGTTCGGCTACTACACTGCCGATGGTAGCGTTCAGGGACGAAATCGACCCGGAGGTCGGGTGTTCACGAGTCTCTCACACGACATCATCGTGCATGAGATGACCCATGCGTTGCTGGACGGTCTTCGGCCGCGCTTTCGGCTGCCGACCCACCCGGATGTCGCGGCCTTTCACGAGGGTTTTGCCGACCTCGTGGCGATGCTCATGCACTTCTCGTATTCGGATGTCGTTCGTGCCGCAATTGAGAGGTCAGGCGGCAAACTCGAGACCGATGCGCTGCTTCTGTCACTCGCTAACCAATTCGGACATACCACGGGTTCGGGCGGGCCGTTGCGATCGGCCATCGATGCAGCGGGGCTTGGACAAGACGAGGAGCGCAGCGTCCGACGATATGATCAAGCTGGCGACGAACCGCACGAGCGTGGCTCGCTTCTAGTAACGGCCATTTTCGAAGCATTCGCGACGATACTTCGCCGGAAGACAAAGCGATTCATTCGCCTGGCACGTCTAACTCCCGGTGAGGCTCCAGGTTCTGAGCTTTGCGAAATTCTCGCCGACCAAGCAAGCACACTGGCATCACAGTTCCTTTCGGTTTGCATACGTGCCATCGACTACTGCCCGCCGTTCGACCTGTGTTTTGGCGAGTATCTGCGAGCAGTTATCACTGCGGATTTCGATCTCGTTCAGGACGACCCCTTCGGCTATCGCGAGGCCATCATCGATTCCTTCGCCCGTCGGCGCATCTACCCGGATGACGTGCCCGATCTCGCGGAGGACACTCTGCTATGGCGACCACCTGACAAGCAAATGGAGCCGATCGAAGACCTGCACTTCAAGAGGTTACGTTTCGCGGGCGACCCGGGACGAGCAGCCGACGAGACCGAACTGCGCCGGCAGGCCGAAGCACTCGGATCCTACGTCATGCGGCCGGGGTACGCACGCGCGTTCGGCTGCGCTTTACCGGGCGACGTGCAACTGAACGGAGATCACGTCGATCCTGCAGTTGTTGGTTCTATTCGCTCCCTTCGCCGCATCGGCCCGGACCGGCAGGTCACCTTCGATACGGTCGCCGAGATCACCCAGCGGCGTTGGTGCAAGCAGATATCGGGAACGTTCACTGAAGTCATCGGCGGCTCAACCGTCATCCTCGGCCCGGACGGCCGAGTTCGCTATGCAATCCGAAAGTCCGTGACGGATCAACGCCGAATACGAGCGCAAGCAGACCATCTTGACGGTAAAGGCGGTTCGAAGAGATGGACGAAGCGCGGCAGCCGCCACCAACTGTCGCGATCCGGTATATGCCATCTCTTTGGTGGAACAGTCGGTGTCCAGCAACCAGCAAGAGGAGAACGACATGAGCGATAGCGAACAGAAACTCCGCCAAGCATTAATGAGAATCGCAGAGGTGGCTCAGGCAGCGTCGGATACCGGACGGTATGTGGACGAGGACGATAAGCCGAATGGCGGCGAAGCTGCGCGGCGCCCCCATAACCACGCGGGTGGAAAAAACGCGCATTGTTCAATTAAGCAACTGCCCGGCCGTCTAGCCGAAAAAGCGGCAAAGACTGCAACGACCATCAATCCCATGAACCGAGTTAACTTCGGTGCCATTGGCTCCGTGGCACGCGGCCTGGTACTCTCGCCAGCAGCGATTGCAGTTTTGGTTGGTAAGTATTGGGGCCCGCAACAGCGCCGGCTCACGGTCAGCTTCCTGGATGGCGGGCCAAGTGATCTGCGCCGCCGGATCATTCAGCACATGAATGCCTGGAACCAAACCGCAGGGATCTCATTCGTGGAGACCCGTGGTGTGGGTAAGGTGCGCATCTCGCGAAATCAAGCAGGATACTGGTCTTATCTCGGGACCGACATCCTGCACATTCCCAGTAATCGGCCGACGTTGAACCTCCAGGGTTTCACCATGAACACAGCGGACAGCGAATTCCATCGCGTCGTGCGTCATGAAGCTGGGCACACGCTCGGCTTCCCGCATGAACACATGCGTGAGGAGCTGGTTGACCTCATAGACCCACAAAAGGCCTATGAGTTCTTCCTGCGCACACAGGGATGGTCTCGTGAGATGGTGGACCAACAGGTGCTGACACCGCTCAGCCAGGACTCGATAATGGCCACCCCACCTGACCAAGATTCGATCATGTGCTATCAACTTCCGGGATCGATTACCAAAGACGGTCAGCCGATCCGGGGAGGTTCGGACATCAACGCCACCGACTATGCCTTCGCGGGACAGATCTACCCGAAGGTTTCGTCAGAGGGTGCACCGTCGATCCAAGCTCAAATGGGCCTCGCCGACGAATGGTCGCCATCGGAAGATGTGGAGGTGGACGAGGAACTGGTACCGTAACGCTTTGCCGCGCCTCGTCGAGATTCAGGCCTCCCAGGACCTTCCACCCGTGCTGCACGTGCGGGTGGGAGACGTACTGATGTTTGGAGCAAGCGGCGGTCGTCTTCTGGAAGGCGAGACGGCGATCGAGCTGTTAGGTGTCTTCTCGACCGGCGTACTCTCGGACGATGGCCGGGTGCTAAGCCCACTCGGACCGCCAACCAACATCTTGTTTCGTGCGCTTCGATCGGGGCAGGCCCGCATCGAGGTGATAAGGGGAGATCCATGGCAAGCTATCCCGCAACGGCACGAGATCGCGATTGTTGTCGTCGTCTGACGGCGCACCGAAGACCGCCCCCTAGAAAGTCTGAGCGGAACGTCTCGTCGACCGTTAGCACGACTAAAAAACGGCCGGGCAATCGGCGGCTTGAAGAACTTAAAAATGAACCGGGGGCGTCATTGTCCCTCTCTACTCCCCACACTCGCCCCGTCCCGTCGACCCGCGCGCATTGCATGCTTCCAACGCCATCACAGAAGTGTGGCATGCTCAATTGAGCCTCGAGGAGAATTTCACATGCCAATCGGAGACAATCTGCCGACCCAATCTGAGCGATCCTTTCTCAATCTGTTTGAGCCGCCGCCACAGTTAATTGAACCCGCCGTCCGCGCCTGCCGCCTATTCAACACGGCGCTGGATATCGTCTTTTACGATGTAGCGACGTTGGCCGCGCAGCTGGCCGAAAAAGACGCGTCCGTGCGAGCTCGGGAGGAGAAACCTCCCTCCCGGATCGTCCAGCTCGATGCACTCAGTGACCCTGAAGGCTCGCTTCTGCTCATCGACGCTAATACCGCACCATATGTGCACAGATACACCAATGTGGAGGTCTTCTTGACTTCGCCTCACCCGGAAACGCGGGCTGTCGAGATCGTAACAATCACGGGGGTCGGTAGTTCGGCCCTTGGCAGCGCCGCGCTGGCGTGGGACATCTCGATAGCACTCGGAAAACCTGTGCTTGCCATCGTCCCGGGATACGGCATGGCCGACGTCATTCTGCAGGCGCTAGGGGGCTGGTTCGGCTTCGGCCTTTACGACTATCTGCATGCAAAGAGCTTGATCCAGAACGCTCTTGCCAATGCCGCGCCCAGGACAGCGAGCATAGGCCGCCAACTGCCCGCGTCTACGCCGGATGCAAAGTCCCTGCACGGCGCGCCAGTCTTTCGCCACGGCTCCGGCTCCTCAGACGTTCTTCACGCACTCCTCCTTCATCGTGACGCGGCATTCAAGCTTCTGGTTGGACACAGCAAGGGCGCCCTGCAGATCGGCAATGCAATCAGATCCCTTCCACCGGACCGATCACACGAACTCCGGGTCGTAACGCTCGGCTGCCCGATTTCGACGGATGTCGAGGGCGTCAGCTATTATCAATACCTTGGGCTTTTCGACGCCCTGGGACAGCTCAACATGTGGGGACACAGGCCGAACCAATGGCCACCGACTTGGCACAGTACGAACCCCAAGTTGCCACCTGCGATGACGGCGGGGAAATACGCGGCGGATGCTTTTCCGGCCTGACTCCTGCTCCGCCCACGCCTGCTCGGTCGTTTCTACGTTTAGATCCGGGCACGTCGCTGATTTGTGGACAGCAACCTGATATTCTACGGTTGGTGCTACCTGACAGCGATCGCGGCGTCTCTAAGAAAGGAGCCAGACGTTATGTTCGGAAAGCTTATCCCCTCAATCTGCATCATCGCCCCATTTGTTGTTTCGCCGGCTCCGGAACACCACCAACCTCTTCTCAACCAACTAGTTTCTCGGTTCGCGAAGGAGAGTATGAGCGGAGTTGTCCTGATCATGATGCCTTTACCTATTGTGGCACCATAAATGGCTGGGCAGAACAGGCTTGCAAGATCCAAAATTCACGTGAACTACCGAAGTATCGCTTGATCAAGCGCACGTAGACGAGCTTATTCGCTTCTTTCAAAAATGGCTCTACGATTGGGGGCTATCGGCCAAGAGATGCCGTGATGCCATTGGCACAGAGTTATCTCTGTTCACTGACTTCACCGATAAGATCAAGATCGTGGCAAGTGCTCCGCAGGGAAACGGGGATTACCGAGCGGTTCGCGTCGGCCGACCACAAATTTGCACGTCCCAGCTGGTGCCCTCTTGTTCCTCAAAGCTACCAAAGGTAGAGTTTGGAATTGAATCATTTCGCGCGTTTTATTGCTCGTCCAGAACTATCTGGACAGTACTTGCCATACTGTATCCATAGGAGGCTCACATGGGTCGCTGGAAAACGATCTTTGCAGTAGTCTTAACTTTACTCGTCATGCACCTTCCGGCAGAGGCGCAAGACCCAGTAATTCGTATCGGTGTAGTGGCGACCTTCA
Source organism: Bradyrhizobium sp. BRP23 (assembly GCF_020194135.1). Lineage (NCBI taxonomy): Bacteria > Pseudomonadati > Pseudomonadota > Alphaproteobacteria > Hyphomicrobiales > Nitrobacteraceae > Bradyrhizobium > Bradyrhizobium sp. BRP23. The sequence continues at coordinate 50,625 of NZ_JADYVW010000019.1, forward strand.
CCGGTTTCGGGGCAAATGAAGGCCAGCAGTTTCGGGCGGGAGTATCCGCCGCTCAGAATGATCTGAGGCAAATAGCCAACCGACCGGTGGAGGTCATTTTCCATGATCATCAGAATAAGCCGGACATCGCGGCCAACAAGGCCCGCCAGCTTATTGAAGTCGATCGCGTCAACTTCCTGATTGCAAAAGGCGGCGCATCTGTAATGCTGGCCGTGTCCGGGGTGAGCGAACAGCAACAGACGCCAACCGTCTTGGTCGGGCTATCTAAGGGGCCATTTTCGGACCAGCGACTAAAGTACTCATTCCACATCGGCGATAGCGCCGAGCAGCTTGCAAAGCTCGCCGTTCGGTATGCGAAAGACAATCAAGATCGTCGTACGAGCTACATTTTTGAAAGCCAGTTTTTCGCCGAAGCGCTCAGCCGTGAAGCCCAAGTCAGCCAGCTGCCGTTGCAAAATTGGAATGGCACAGCTGGCTCGCCGGCGATTGTGTTCATGTTTGGCGGGGATACTCGTAACATTCGTTTGGACGAACTCCCATCAAACAGCCTTCTCATCGGTGGCATCAGCCTCCTGGAGATCGGCCGCCTCGGAAACCAGATCAAAGTGGCGGTTATCGCGCCGCACGATCCCAGCCTTCGAGAGCCACGTAGCTTGCCCAACTCCTTGAGGGACATGAAGGGAGCGGATGCCTACTATGGCTACGCAGCCTTTCAAATCCTGTCACGCGCCGCGCGGAATGATCCTGCTCCTGACCGAGTTGCTGCGAGCATGCGTGCCGACTCGTTCGATACCGTCCTTGGACAACTCAACTTTATGGCCGGCGGCGAATGTCGTCAGCCTAAGCTCGCCGTGTACGTCATGAACGACAATGGCTCATTCCAGCTGTGTCCCGACTGTGGCGGCGTTCACGATGGCTGTAATGGCTCCGCGTGCAAGTGCAAGGACGGCTCTTGCAACAACGACTGCTGTAACAAATAGTGGCAATGATTTCCGATGATCCCAAGAAGGCTATCAAGTTTGTAGCCGCGTTCCTGCCAGGCTTCATTGGTCTGGGCCTCGCAAGTTATTTGGTCGATCTGCGGTTCGGTGAACTTGCATACGCCTTTATTTCGATTGCGATCAGCATCGCATCCTTTGGGATTGCCTCGCTCGCGATGCGGCAATGGCGCGCAAAGAAGCGGAAACCAGCGCAAGCAGTCGCAACGGCGGAGATAGTGCTGGCATATGTAGTCGCGCTGGTTCTCGGAATTTTCGTGTCGGTTGCCTACGATGATGATTGGGTAATCACGGCGGTGAACAAGATACCTTTCGTGTCGCTTACCAAAACAACTCAAGACCACCCGCTTTTATACGTACTAAAGAAGAGCTTCACCTGTGTGGCTGTGCGTCCTATCGATGCTCGTGAGAACAACACGCTGGTCTATACGAAGGCGATGGTACGAGCGATCGTAAAGGATTATGCGACCGTCGAGGGATTTATCCGCGTTTACCCGACCGAACTTGATCCCGCTCAGGTCTTTCTATCTCCTGCGTGCAAGGTAGACGGAAAAAAGACGACAGCAATTCCTGGCCCTGGCGTTCTCGTGCAGACAGAAAATGTCATTGCTTGGGAGCTCATTGATGCGACCGCAAGCGAGTGTTGGAAGATCCACTACGGCAGCAAGCCGCCGTGTCTTTGTCCTTCGGAGGAGGTCAAAGACAAATACATGGCGCGAATGAACGTGGAAAAGCATGAACAACAAGACAAGTACCAGCTCTGCACGGCGGATAAATAGCCTGACTTCGGCAGCCGGCTGGCAGCATTTTCGCACGAGCCGTCAAGGTCTCTCAAGACGACCAAGCGGCCTGTGTTCTTACGTATATTTGTACGGTTTCATCGTTATATGAAACTCAAACGTGCTCAACTGAGCATTGACGATGAAAATTGATTGCGTCGCCAGCGTTCACGCCTAGGGCGTCGAGATCAATCCACGAGCCGTTGCAACTATCCAGCGGTTGCCCCAGCGCACGATAGATTCGATTCGCCCGACGCCGGGGACCACATCACCTCGTGCTGCCATTCGAATCCCATCGGGCCCTTCGAGCACCGCTGTTCCGCCGCGAACGTCCAGCACTGCCCAACCTGCCAGGGTCGTTGGTCTTGTCTCGGGAACCGACAGGAGCGGCCCCGCAGGCTGGATCGAGCCCGTCACAGACATGTCCACTTCGAGAGCATCCGCCGATTGCGCCGCATTTGGCGCTTTGGTCCCAGGCTTCGGAGCAACGCTCGCGATGAATGTGGAGGGCTGCCCCAAAGCAGGCGCTGTTCGCGAACCCGATGCAATCTTTCGGACGCCTTCGGCTTTACCGCCTGCCCTTGTGTCTGGCATGCGGCGCGAAGCCGTTTCTACCTGAGCAGTCGGGTCGAGAGCCGAGATAGCTGCAGGACCGTACCAAGCGCCAGCCCAACCCAACGCAAAGCCCGCCCCCAATGCGGCCGCCGCGACGAGACAAATAGTCAGTTTTGGAGGCCGGCCCGGCGCCAATAGCGCCAAGAGCTCGATTGGGGGTCGAGAAATCCGATTGATCGCGAGTGATGGGCCACGTGAGCTCGCCACTGCCGTGATCTGGGGCGATCGTGATCCTTTCCAAGGTATTCGCATGGTGCAATTGCATGCTTGGCTCCCTGCGGTCGCCAATGATCGTGCCGGAAGCTAAACTAACTCTTAACTGCCGGTGCGCTCGGCACGACTAAAGAGAAGTCGTAGAGCGCGAAGGGGCTGCCTTCGCGAGAAGGAGCGCGCCGGGCTAGGCAGCCGTTGCGCGAGTAAAGGGCAGAATGGGACTACCAGCTCGAGAGACCGGGCGCACGTGAATGCCGCGATACCAGGCTTAGCTTTGCCGAACTGGGCGAACTTTCAGAACGAAACTGACCCGAAAGACAAGCGAAAGGAGTGCGCTGTGACATTGGTATCGGGGCTTTTGCGTGGCCCTTTTTAACCGCCGCAGTTTATGGGTTGTATTTTCCTACCTTGGATTGCATATTTTTTCCGTTGTCGACCGCCTGTTGCCTTTAACAATTATGGTTTCCAGTAATGAGTAATCGAGGTCGGGTTCACTATTCGACTATTCTGGGCGAGCGGGTCGAGGGACTGGTCGCACTATTTCGAGAACTGCAGACTCTCCGCCGTCGCCTACGAGCCGCTCAGGCGAGAACGATTGTCAGGACTAGCCGTATCCCCAAAGCCAGTCGTAGACGGAGAGCGCTTCGGCGGACATAGCTGTCGCGAGCTCGTAGAGCCGTTCAGTGCGATGAAAGAACTCGGCACTTCCGCTTTCTAGGAAGCTCGCGCCAGATCGCTCTACCGACACCTCATTGTCCAGTAATCAGGGTATCGAGTGTTGCAGATGGAATAGTCAGCAACAGCTCAATCGTGAAGTGAAAGAGCGTATTTTGGCGGCTCGTCATCTCGGCGGACAACAGCGCGCTGAAGATGTAATCGTAAAGTGAGAGAACAGCGTTGCGGAACCCTTCGTGCTCGGCGGCGGAGTAGGAGTGCGCGTCATCCAGACCGAGAACATGACCATCAAGCTGAAGCCGTGCTGGCAATGAAGAAGGCGATCGCAGCGACCTGTCCGGCCGAACGGATGAGGTGGTTGCAGGTGGCTTTGGCATGCAAGAGCTTGGCGCGCCTTGTCGAAGGATCGGTTCCTGCGCCTACAATCTCATCTTAATGCTGCGCCAGAGCGCTCGACATCCGCGGGCATTGGGATCACAGCTTCCGATAGGTAATGTGTGCCGTCGCAAACGGGATGCCCGCACGTCCGGCGCTCCCACGCACGATGCAGGCGCGATCATCTATTGCGTAGAACCAATCATCGAAATTCAATTTGATCGATTTACCGCCTGGTTGCGGCGTGTCGCGAGTGTACTTCCAATGAAAGGCGCAGCCGGCTTGCTCTCCAAGAGCCTCACCTTCCAGCCGGTTTTCCAATCCGGTGTATTTGCCTTCGTTACCTTTTCGTATGGTCCAGTGCATCGTGTCGCAATGGCCATCATCGAATGTGTACGTCTCGGTGAAGATCACGATTTGGGTATCTGTCTCGAATTCGCCGTGCGCCGCAATCGTCGCGCGCTTTAGCAATCCGCCAACGAGGCTTTCCAGCACCGCCCAGCCTTCGATCCGCCCCACAAAGAATTGCTCCGGGAGAAAGATCGGCCTTGTTTCTCTGAAATCCTCGATCGCCATCGGTAGCACCCAATCAAGGGAATCTCCGTACTAAGTCCCTTGTTACCCATTGGGTTCCGATTAGCCGCGCCTTGCAGCGCCGTACTTCAAGTTATTGCGGCCCGCGAATAAGGAAAGGGCCGCTCGGACATTCCGAGGCCACCGGGGCTAAAAACCAGGGCGGCTGACCCCAGCTCCGGCGGCATCTGTGATAATTTAAGCTCTGCGGGTGAACAGCCCGGCGTGCAAAGTTCCGAGCCGAAGGTGGAGCCCCGTTGCATCTCGGTCACAGAAAGGATGCCCTGGAAGCTTTTGGTTAGTGGCATTCGGCAACTAGATTTCAGTTTATTTCAAATCTGAGATCGAATTTGTAGCCAACTGATCCGCTCAGGCGCTATCTTCTGCATCCAGACCTTTTGATCGCGAAATTGTTTGGCTCACGTGATGAGCCGCTTTGAGTGTCTTCTTACAGAGCATGACCGCATGCGCGTTGTGTAGGGGATAGACATGTTGGATCACGAATTCAATGAACAGCGCGCTAAGTTACTGCGTGAACTCGCAGAGCAGGCTGACCCATTTGTTAAAAGGCGCCTCCTGAAACTGGTGGAGCGGTATCAACCTAAGGGGCGAGCAGCGCCGGTTCACGAGTTCACTTTGAGCCTCGGCGATGCCGCCGATCGCAAGCAAGCGCCACCTCCCGATCCGGGCGTACCGCCGTCTACCATCAGCAGAACACGGGTAAGTTCTGATTGAAGTTCGTCTTCTGAATATCCGTGCGTTCAGCCCATAAAACCCGCAACTCGAGGAGAGCAATTATGGCAATCCAGATCGTCATGGACCGCACCGGCGACAGCCGTCATCTCTTCAATCTTCACGACGCACAGGAATTGGTCAGGGCCGAACAGCGCTTCAATGAGCTGACGAAGGTTGGCTTCACCGCTGCGGTCCGTACCGGAACGGACCAGCTATCACAAATCAAATCATTCGACCGGAATGCGGAAGAGACCATCTTTTTTCCGAGGCTCGTTGGAGGTTAGTGGGAGCCCCAGCCATGTTGGCCTTCCGATCGTTGGCCATGGGCAGCCGTTCTCGCATGAGAGCGACACGAGCCCTTTTCATCAAGCACGGCGCCGAGAGCACGCCGGAAGGCCGCTCGCTCCGGCGCTTGCGGGAGTGGCTTTCGCAGGCGCAACGCGAGCAGCTAGCCCGCAAAGGTTACTTCGAGGTGATCGGAAACGAGAGTGGGAGCCAATACAGGGTCTACGCCGGAACTTCCGGTAATGTTTGCGTGGTGGACGAGCGCGATCATCCGCAAGAGGGATTGTGTTTCATGCCGGTGGGCTCTCTGCCGATAGGAGACGTGATGCTCGCCCAGAAGATTGCGTTGGAGACATGCGAAGCCCACGTGCGCGCCGTGGCGAAGGGGTTCACTCCAAGTCGTTTTCATTTTAGGCAAGCCCGACTGCTCGGCTGACTGGCGGTCGCATCATTGCGCTTGCGAGTGGCGGCGCAGGCGTCCTGCTAAGTTGGTTCGCTGCTGAAGCTGGCCGGCGGAGTTTAGTGCTGGGGTTCATCCAATGCCTTGAGTCGCGCGTGGAGAAACGCGCTCGCATGGTCATAATTTGCATCACCGTCCACGACCGCGCGAGCGCGCGGATCGAGCACGCGACCGACCATTTCCGGACCGACTGCATCAACACGCTCTGACCACTGGTTCAGACGTTCATCGGAAAGGTTTTGGCTCGACGTGAATAATTTCAGCCACCGAGATGCGCCGTCATGCTTGTTGTGGTGTCGGGCAACAAATGCATAGAAGGCGAATAAGCTTTGGACATCCTCACGGGATACTGCTCGCTGGGCCATGAACATGCTCTTGTGAAAATAATCATCAGCGAATCAAATACGGATAATACATTTCTCCGGGTGTCGAATACCAAGAAAATTAAATGCCGCTCGGAGTGAGCTTCGAGCTCTGCAGCGCAGCGAACCTCCATTTACCTGCTTTAATGCGAGCCGCGCGCAGCTTGGGCACACTGCCCGTCCGCGCTTTAGCGGAACGCGGCCCCGGCTCTTCACCCTCCTCCCTTCAAGTGCACCGCCGGGGCGGGGCCGCTGGCCCACTTCCTCTCCGAACTCAACGTCATTCACGCGTTCCGCGAAGGCAATGGTCGCACGCAGCTTTCGTTCTTCCTCCTTCTGGCCGATCATGCCGGTCATCCCATCGACCTCGAAGATCTTGAGCCGGATACTTTCTGGATGCGATGATTGCTAGTTTTAAGGGGGACGAAGGACCTCTCGCCGTGGTTATCAGCGACCTGGTCACCTACTAGGCCCCTATCGACAGCTGCTCAAGACGCGACTTCCTTCGTTCGTCGCTCGATCTCTTTTTAGGAGATCCGAACTCACGGCCGAAAAGGCTGCGACGCGTTCGCGCATGCGCGCGAGCTCCGCCTTTTCAGGACAGCAGCATCCTGATTTTTTGAGCCATTTCAGAAGTCAAAGCCGTCCGACCCACACAGTCTACGTGGTCGAAGGCGAAGGTGATTCACGACCAAGGTCGGCGCCGCCTGGGCGCACGAGGACGGCGACGGCTACAACATCTCGCTCACGGCGGCCCTGCCGCTTAACGGGCGCCTGGTGGTGCGCACCGCCAAGGCCCATGCCAAGAACGAGGCGGCGCGATGAGCGCCGCTACCTTCCGCCGGTTCGTCGTCAAGGCGTTTGACTACGAAGAGTGGACGGTCATCGTCGAGGCCGGCAGCTCCGCCAATGCGATCCGCAAGGCCGAGGCGATCTACCGGGCCGACAATTTCGGTGTAGCGAACGGCTTTGATCTCGGCTGGAAAGCCCGGCCGCTGGTTCAGGAGGTGCGCCAGTGAGCACCGCCGGCAAGCTCCCTTCGCAACCGCGTTATCTAGGGCCACTGCATCCAGGTCATGCGGCAGATGGCAACCGGGTCGGTGGACTTCATCCTGACCGACCCCGTATGTCTGCCGATACAATCGAGTAGCGGGCAGACCATCCGCAATGACGACAACACGTCGTGGATCCGACCGGCATTTCGCGAGATGCAGCGCGTCGTGAAGAACCCCGGCCTGTGCCTGACCTTCTACGGCTGGGGCCGAGCCGATGTCTTCCTTGACTGCTGGCAGCTGCAGGATTCCTGGCCTGTCGGCCATCTCATCTTTCCGAAGCGGTAGGCCTCGTCCTCCGGGTTCGTGAAATAGCATCACGAACAGGCCTTTCCTTGCCAAGGGTGACGTGCCCCTGCCGGAAAATCCGCCGGCCGATGTCATCGACTAGGTCTGCACCGGCAATCGTCTGCATCCGACGCAGAAATCCGCGAAGATGCTGCAACCGCTCATCGACAGATTCTGCAAACCAATATCCTCGCGTCTCTTGCGGGCCGAAACGGTACGAGCTGCAGGAGCCAGAGCACTGCCAGTTGCGGTTCACGGTGGACGCCGGCAAGCGCGATGCCCAGACCACCACCGCCGACCTCAGCAAGCTCAACCGGCTGGAGGTGGCACCGACGATGTCGGGCAACTTCGGCATCGTCTACCTGGCCCGCAGCGGGGCCAATACTGTCTCCGTACACACTCGATACGGCGACCAGAGCAGCAACAAGGTGCGACTCAACAACCTGGCACCGGGACAGATAGACGCCTTCCTCTCGAAGGTGGCGGAGTTTCAGGAGAAGTTCTGCAGCGTCAAGGTCAGCGTGCCGGCAAGACCAGCCGCTCAGAGCGTACGCGGCCGATCGGGCCGCTCGTTGAGCGATGCCAAGGGCGGACCGCCGCGAGACCACCGTGGCCCGGCGGCGCGCGGGAGAGCCGCGGCAGATCAACCCAAGGAGCTACATCGACAGCCCATCGACCATTTCACGATCGGTCGCCGGCCGCCCGCAGCTAGACCAAAAGTTCCCCATCTTGGGCATTGACGTTAGCATCGATACGACCCTAGGTTTTCCCAATTCATTTTACTGCTCGATCCGGTGGGTGCCTTCGAGGCCCATTAAGGAGACAAGCATGATTACTTATTTGATAGCCGCAGGCGGCGTGTTCGGGTTTCTCCTGACAAGGTACGTTGCCGCGAAGACCAGGGAAGGCTCACTCTGGCGCGCAGTATTGCGCAACCTCAATCGTTTCTTCCTGCCGTTCGCTATCGCCGGCATTATCTTTTCCGGCCTTCAGATATGGCTCTCCCTCACCGACGACCTCGAAGGAGCCAGCCGGACCATCCGGGAATTGGAGACGGAACTGGCCCGTTTGCGGACTGTGGCCACCTTTCTGAAACCCTCTCCGGCGCTGGAATTCTCTATTTATCTGGCCTTGATTTTTCTGTTTGTGGCACCCTTCTGGGCCAGCCATCGGACCGTAATTAGCGTCTTCAGCGGCTATCTTCGATCGGTAAGCTTCGCCTACGTCTGGCTGACGCTGCTGACCTCTCTTACCTTCTTCGGCGGCATCGTTGCAGGTCCTGATGGCTTGCTCGCCGAACGAATAGCGACGATCGAGCACCACATCGAACGGATTGATGAACGATATGCAAAGGCCCTTCTGGAAACGAAAGCCGTCCTTCTCGCGGAGCTGATGCCTCGTCTCGTGAAGACCTACGAGACGAAAAAGAGGGATGATGATGACCAGCAATGGCCACACATCGTTCTCCTGGCCGACAAGCTCCGAAAGGCGCTTGGCGATCTGCCAGGACAATATCCCTCTCTGCTGGACGGGCCCCACGGCGCCCCGAACGGACCAACACCATCACCCGTGCTTCCGCCAGGACCTCCGCCGGCGAGCGCTTCGGTCGCTTTGTCCCCGTTGAATGTCGACGAACCGCCGATCGTCAGGCCTCTTCCGCCTCTGGAGAAGCTGCAAGAGAAACCGGCATCCCAGCCGCTGAGCGAGCGCCGTGTTGCGCCCGCGAAACTGGATGCTCCCACCGCTACACCGCTCGCTCTCCAGTCGGTCGCGTACGCGTATCGTGGGCGGATCCAGCCATTTGACCAGGCTCTTCCCCTCAAACCGACTTCGGTCGCCGTAACATTCCCGGATGTGCAGGCAACGCGTCCGCAATGGTCGCTCGAAACGGCCGAAGCGATTGAAAAGGAGCTGAAGGCGTCCTCGGCAGAAAAGCGAACTGTTCCGGAAGAACTTCTCGCCTCCACGGGATCACGCGCAATTGGCGCCGCCTACGAGGGAAGCGTCGACGCCGTGATGGATGTTCTGAAGAACAACGAGGACCTCGGCCTGCCGCTAGGTTTCCTGGCCGGCTTTGTGGAAGCCTTCCTCAATGAATCAGTAAAGACCGCTATCGAACGAGGCATCGAGAAGCAGAGCGCACGGCTTGCGACCGGCGCGAGCAAGCTCGCAGCAGCGGTATCAGGATTCACGGACTACGTGGCCGCCGCTGTAGCCAAGGGGTTTGGGAGCAAGCTCCGCGCGCGCACTGAAGCGGTCGTCGCCAAGATCGATGCCATGGAGAAAAGCATAGCTGACGCTCAATCCAAGATTCCGAACGACATGCAGGCGTTATCGATCCAGCAGTTCGAGCCTCGGTGGGCCGGTCTCGCAGCCGTCTGGGGGCAGGCGACCGGTCGTCTTCCCGACGAGTTGCGCAAGCCAGCCGCAGAGGTGCTTGGCGAAATTCGTGAAGCAATCGAGAAGCTCGGACCTGTCGATCGAATGACCCTGCTTTACAATTGCGAGCAGGTCTGGCTCGACTCGGCGGAGAGAACCCGCCTCAGCTACATCTCAGCGATGCTCCGGTGCGAGGAGCTCGCCGGGCGCACCACCGCTTCCTTTCAGCAGTCTCTCCGCAAGGCGCTTCCCGGACTACTCGCTGGCGAGATTGCTGATAAAGGTCTTCGTGACATGGTTCCGTCAATGGTCGGCGATACCAAGATCAAGGGCAAAGATCTGAATGAGCTAGTGGCAGCCTTGCAAAACGCCCGGTCCGACGCGCTCGGCACTCCCGGTGCAGCCGCTCGCTTCATTGCTGAAAGTCGCAAGGCTTCTCCAGCGCGGGCTCGAAGCGGATTCATGGCGGCGATGGGAGCGACTTCTTGCAGCATTCGCGCAGAGCTTGTGACAGAGCATTACGTGAACAATGTGCTCGTCTCGGTCACGCGAACTCCGATAACGCTGCCCTGTTTCCGGTAGCTGTTTCAGCGTTCTTTTCACCTCAAGAGCGGCCTGCGATCGGGCTCGCGAGTATTGAGGATAGACCGCGATCGCATTCGTCGAGTGGCGGCGCCCTGACAAGAATGTACGGCTCCCGGCGTATACTGAAGCACTTGCGCGCAACACTCCTGCCACTTTGTTGAACAGACGAGGGACGAAGCGCCCGCCCCTTCCGTAAGCTGCAGGCATGCGCGTTGTCGTGTCCGCCTCGCTGCTCCGGGTGCCAACGCCGTGGCCCGGGACTGGGGCAACATGGCCGTGACCTCATCGACGCTGGGCAACAACACCAATCGGCTTTGCATCGGCGACCACGCGCGGAGCTCGTTATCGATGAGTGCCGTAACGGTTGCCAGTTCTCGAATTGAGATAAGTCCCGCCACGGTGTGATGAGCCGGATCCGCCCAAATAGCTGCCGCCATGACTGGTCGTGTGATGTCCGCCGCCGTAGCTGACGCGCCCTCCATGTCCTCCGCGTGCGTTTGCTTGTCCGATCACGCCGAGCAGCAACAGACCGGCAACTATTGCAATCAACTTCATATTTCGCCCGCCCCTTTCGAATGTGGAAGCGTATCCAAGCGCAGCCGATGCGTGCTAACAACCTTTGATACGCGCAAATATGCAGCTTTACGCCGGGAACAACTGGAGCCGAGCCGTTTTCCGGCGCGAGTAAGGCGCGCGCCTGTCCCCGAAACGTCTCGATCTCCAATGGAGCCGGTGACCTCGTCTGAATGCCCAATCCGATCGCGCAGAAATACCGCAGATGAACGACCCTCTACGCTGATTATCATCATGGCCGCCATGCTAACGCAGGCCTGCTACTTGCTCGGGGCCAACATTGTCGTCACAGGAAATTTCCACCCAGTCGACTGCTGCAGCCGATCGGGATCTAACCTTCGTAGTGATTGAGCGTCATCGCGAGCTGTCGGCGCATTACGATGCGGCCTTGTCCGTATCGGCGAAGCTCGATGGGCCCGAGTTTGATGCCGCCGACGAAATCAGCAGTCAAAGGACCCATGCTCTCGCGGAGCATGCGAATGTGCTCATCCGTTCAACGCCAACCTCGATCGCGGGCGTTATTGCTCTGACCCGTTACGTCGGCAGCCTACGAGAGTGGGAACTTCCCGATGATGATGCATGGTATCGGGTTTTCTTAGGAGGACTGGCAGACGCGATCGATGGAATTGCGATGGCGCAGCGGCTTGGGCGAGACGGCGATTAACATGGCGCTCGCTTTCATCTTCCGCGGCATACTTTTCTGGGGGGCCATTGCTGCGCTTCTCTATTTCGTGTGGAATTTGCCCTTCTGAAGCCCGACGACTAGGGGCTCGCCAGAACCAGTGTCGAGGCAATGAGGAGCGGCGGCTTTTCAACCACGGTAATCGCCCACTACAATATCAGTTTCGGTCGCCCTGCCGAAGCTGATCCGTCTTGAAAAGCTCTCAGGACGTAGTCGCGGGGGCATACTCGGCCTTTGTGCTGGGGAGAACGCTCATCAGCCGCCCCTTCACTGAGCTCGACAAGCTTGCCCTGGCAGCCAAAGGCGGCCTCAGCTGGGAGCATTGGAGCTGGAGTCAATGGATTGGCTACCACTTGGACATCCGTCTTACTTTGGGATATGTGACGATTTTCTTGTCTGCACGATATGATTCCCTCAACCTTGACGCGTAAGAAGAAGGGTCGTGGTCGCGTTTTTCGGCAACCCTGCGGTACGATGTGCTGCATTTGGCGGCTCCGCCAGGCTCTCCCTGAGGCACGTCCGCTTTTTGTGAGGCCGGATCGCAAGGTGAGAGCTGCCATGACAACGCGCGAGATTGCTGATGTGGCCCGATAACGAAACCGAACGCGACTTCCTGAACTTCTCCGGCGTGGCTGACACGGTCGCCGAGATCATCGTCCAGGCCAAGAGCAGACCAATTTCCATCGGTGTCTCGGGGGCTTGGGGTATCGGCAAGTCGTCGATGATCAAGCTCACCCGCTCCGCGGTCACGGCCCGCGAAAAGAAGAGTGGCGCGAGCAAATACGTGTTCGTCGAGTTCAACGCATGGCTATACCAAGGCTACGATGATGCACGTGCGGCTCTTATGGACGTCATCGCCGATAGGCTTGAGGAAGAGGCCAAGACCCGTGCAACCGCGCTCGACAAGGTGAAGTCGCTCGCCAAGCGGATCAAGTGGTTGCGGGCTGCCAAGCTCCTCGCCACCTCGCTTTACTTCGGAGTACCTCCTGTCGGAGCCGCCGGCGAGATTTTCGAGCTCGGCAAGAAGGTTTTGGCCGAGGGCCTTGGGAAGGACACCGCCGCCGACGCCAAAAAAGCTGCAGCGGATGTGGCAAAAGAGGGTAGCGAGCTCCTGAAGCCGCAGGACGAAACGTCTCCACCGAAGGAAATTCAGGCGCTACGCGATGCCTTCGAACAAACGCTGGAGGAGCTCGGGATCACGCTAGTTGTGTTGATCGACGATCTTGATCGCTGTCTGCCCGAAACGACGATTTCGACGCTGGAGGCGATCCGCCTCTTCCTGTTCCTCAAAAACACCGCCTTCGTCATCGCGGCCGACAACGACATGATCAAGCACGCGGTGAAGAAGCATTTTGTCGGCGTCAACGACGACCTCCTAATCACCAACTATTTCGACAAGCTCATCCAGGTTCCGATCAGGGTGCCGCAGCTCGGCACCCAGGAGGTCCGCGCTTACATGATGCTCCTGTTTGTCGACAACAGCGAGCTCTCTGACGACCATAAGGAGAAGGTCCGGGTTGCTGTGATTGGGCAGCTCAGGCGGACTTGGCAGGGGAAAAAGGTCGATCGAGCCTTCCTTCAGAGTCTCGGAATTGCGTTCCCGGAATCTCTCGTCGGTCAGTTCGACACGGCCGAACGACTCGCTTCGCTGATGACGACCGCCTCCGGCATTCTCGGTAATCCGCGACTGATCAAGCGGTTCCTGAACGCTCTCTCGATCCGCTTGACGATCTCGAAAGCGCAGGGCGTCGGCGTTGATGAGGCCGTGCTGGCCAAACTGCTTTTGTTCGAGCGTATCGGCGACACTGCTGCTTACGCCGAGCTGGTCAAAAACGTCAGCATCGATACCGAGGGCAAGCCCACCTTTCTCAAGGAATGGGAAGAAGGCGCGGTTGCCGGCCGCGATCTGGATTTGAAGGCGCCGTGGACGGGCGAGTTCGTGAAAGAATGGTTGGCGCTCTCGCCGCCCCTGCACGATACCGATCTTCGTGGTGCACTCTACGTCAGCCGCGAATATGCACCGTTGATTACGCCCGAGGATCGCTTGTCGTCCGACGCGGCGGAGCTGCTCGCCGCATTGCTCGAACATCCGGAAATGGCGACCACTCTCAAGGATGGGCTCGCGCGGGTCGCACGCATCGAAACCACGGTGATGATGGACCGCTTGCTTGAACGCGCTAGAAAAGAGCAGGAATGGGGAGCACCGCCGATATTGAACGCATGTATTGCCTTGGTTGAAGCGGATCCAGTCCAGGGTTCAAGGCTGGCGGCGTTCTTGGCTGATCGCCCTGCCCAGCAAATTCAGCCAAGCATCGTTCCCAAGATTGCCGATCGCGCGTGGTCAGCGACAATTCTCGATGCATGGAGTTCGTCGCCCGCGATCTCGAGGACGGTTAAGAACGCGATCAAGAAGACGAGGGACAATGGGAACGTCGCAGTCTAGCGATGGGCCCGGTCCGGGCGTACCGATGGTACCGCCCTGGACGCCCGCCGCGCCACAGGATCCGGTACCACCTCTCGCTCCACCGCCTCCTTCCGACGACCCCGACGCGCCGCCGGCGGAAGGTACTTCGTCGCCCCCGCCGTTAGCTCCGCCGGCTGTCCTCACGCCGCCGCGACTTGCGCCCGAAAAGCGCTTCGGTGGCGTCCGCATGAGCCTTGGCAATTTTGCGCGATCCGGAGACGATCGCGATCTAAGGCGGGGACTTGGGCACTACGTCCGTAGCGGCTACGGCGGCTCCAATGTTACGACCAGTCGATTCGGTGGCACGGCGCAGACGGCAGGAGCGCTCAGCCATGCGCTGTACTCAACCGCCAACGGCGCCGCGGATGCGCCGGTCGACGCGACCGCTCTGGCCGGGCGTTCCGCCGAGGACATCGCGACCGCAATCATAGAAGCGGTCAGGCCCGTCGACGGAACACAGGACGCGGAAGCCGAACGGGCGGCGATACACGACGCCATGTCCGACCTGCTTGCCCAATATCCGGACGCCGACCTGCTCAATCTGTCGAACATCGAGCGCGACTTCGTCATCGAAAGGTTCTCTGCAATAGATGTAGCGCGCCGCTTCGAACTCGATGTCGGCAAGCATTTGCTCGAGAAGGCGGCGACCGCCACAGTCGCGATGGCGCGGTTGAAGCAAATGCGTACTTATATCGTCGAGGCCGTTGCCGCATCCTTTCGCAAGCTGAAGGACCACGGACGGACGCTGACCGCCGGACGAGTCGCCCGCATTGTTCAGGACGCGCTTCGAGATACGTTCGAAGTCTTCGAAGGGTACGAAGAATGAAGCTGCTGTGCGCACCGGCCGACGTCGGCCGGCTGAACGAACAAGGAGCTCTTAGGGTCATTCTCTTCGGCCAGGCCGGCGCTGACGACCGTGGCAGCGCCGGTGCCGCTGTTCGTAACGAGATCCGGAGGGAGCGGCTTGCCCCGGCTCGGAGAGCCTGGGATCTGCTATCGATCGCCATGTCGATCATGGCGGCAGACGCCGCCGGCTTGCGGACCGAAAGTCCGGATGGGTGGACTCGCGAGTTCGAGTTGGAGATTGCAGTCGCCGAGCCCGCGTTCTGGAATGGACTGGCCGGCCTGCTTGCGGACGCGTTGGCCTTTCTAACGACGGACCGCTGGCAATTTCACTTCATCGCCGGCGGTCGCACACCGGTTCCGCCCGAACGGATCGTTAGGCCCCCGGAAAACGCCGTCGTGCTTCTTTCGGGCGGTCTCGACAGCCTGAGCGGTGCGATCGATCTTGGCGCCGATGGGGATCGGCTTGTCGCGATCAGCAAGATAGTCCGCGGAGACGCGGAAAAGCAGCTTCACTTCGCGTCCTTGATCGGTGGCGGATTGAAACATTTTCAGTTGAATGACAACGCGGTGGTGCCGGGGGTCGAGGATACGTCGCAGAGGGCCCGATCGATCATATTTCTGGCCTTCGGCGTCCTGGTCGCCACCGCCCTGAAGCCATATCGACCCGGCGGCGACCTGCCGCTCTACATTTGCGAGAATGGCTTCATCGCCGTTAACCCGCCGCTGACGGGAAGCCGCATCGGCAGCTTGAGCACGCGTACCGCCCACCCCTACTTTCTGGCGCAATTTCAAAGCATCTTGAACGCAGCAAACCTTGGTGTGAGAATCCGCACTCCCTACGCCGCCAAAACCAAGGGGGAGATGCTGAAGGAATGCGAAGATCAGCCGCTGCTGCGCAGGCTGGCGGCGAGCTCGACGAGTTGCGGACGATTTCAGCGCTACAACTACCATCATTGCGGCCGCTGCGTCCCATGCCAGGTGCGGCGAGCGGCGTTCCTGGCATGGGGGCGCGCCGATTCGACCGAATACGTGTTTGAAGAACTGGGACGAGACGACCCGGATCACGCCGGGTTCGATGACGTGCGATCGGTCGGAATGGCGCTGGCCGCCGCGAAAGATGGTGGTTTCGACGCTTGGCTGGGAAGCGCCCTTTCATGGCGCGGCCTTGACGAGCGCGAGGCGCTCAAGGATATGCTACGACGAGGACTGGCAGAGCTCGGGGCCCTGCATGCGAAACACGGTGTCAAGTGATCGATTTCCACGCTCATCTCGATCTCTATCCGGATGCGGTCGCAACTACAAAGGAATGCATCGATCGCAGACTTTTTGTCCTGTCCGTGACGACGACCCCATCGGCCTGGTCGGGCACGGCTGCCCTCGCGAAAGACGCAGCGCGCATCCGCACCGCACTCGGCTTGCATCCGCAGCTCGCAAACGACCGTCAGGGAGAATTGGCACTATTCGAGGACCTTCTTCCTAGGTCGAGGTACGTCGGCGAGATCGGCTTGGATGGAGGTCCTGAACTCAAAAGCACCTGGACGGTCCAGCATCGCGTGTTCACGCAGATCCTGCGCATGTGCGATGCCGCTGGCGGGCGCATTCTGACAATCCACAGCCGACGTGCGGCCACACCCGTGTTGGAGGCGCTCGCCTCCAACGCCAATGCCGGCGTGGCCGTGCTGCACTGGTTCTCGGGGTCCAAGAACGAGCTTGCGCGCGCCATCGACCAGGGATGCTGGTTCAGCGTGGGACCGGCGATGCTGGCGAGCGAGAAAGGTCGCGCGATAACGGCGGCGATGCCACCGAGCCAGGTGCTCACGGAAACGGATGGACCCTTCGCACAAGTCGACGGTCGTCCACTGTCGCCCTGGGATGCGGCAATGGCGGAGGGAACGCTCGCCGCTATCTGGGGCGTCAGCGAGGACGACGTTCGGGATCGATTGATGGAGAACCTAAGACGCCTGACCAGCGCGGCCCCACCGGTTGAGCCGGATGCCACCCGCGCGGCACCAGGGAGTAGAGTGGGGAGGATATAGTGGGCAAGAACGTCGTCGTATTTTCGGATGGTACCGGTCAGGACGGGGGTGCTCGTCCAGAGCAGCGCATCAGCAACATCTACAAGATGTACCGGATCTCGCGCGACCACGCCGACACAGCCATCGATCCGTCGAAACAAGTGGTGTTCTACGATGCTGGGCTGGGCACCGATATCGGCGCCACCGCCCTCACTGCTCCTGTCCGCTTCGTCCAGAAACTGCTCGGCTCTGTGACGGGCGCTGGCATCAAGCGCAACATCGCCGACTGCTACGAATTCATCATCAATCACTACGAAGAGGGCGACCGGATCTTTCTATTCGGCTTCAGCCGTGGCGCCTACACGGTACGTAGTTTGGCAAACTTGCTGATGCTGTGCGGAGTGCCCACCGAGACCCCTGGTGGTCCGCTCATGCGGCACCGCAAGGCCGCCAAGGACATCGCCTGGGAGGCCGTCGATACCGTGCTGGAGCACGGCGCGGGCCATCCAAGAGCTGAATTTGAGTACGAGCGGCTCGAACTGGCGCGACGGGTTCAGCTCAAGTACCGGTCCGGCGATGGCACTGATTCCAACGTGGCTCCATACTTCATCGGTGTGTTCGACACCGTCGCCGCCTTGGGGGCCAGTGGCATGCGCTACCTGGTTATTCAGGCCGGCCTCGCGGCCGGCGTCTCCGCCGTCGCCTTCGCTGCCGGCTTCCTTCCGTCCATGCTGTTCGCTGTGCTGTACAGCGCCTTGTTCGGCACGAACTTCATGCTGGTCGGCTTTGTTGCGCAAGTCGCCATTGTTGGCGCAGCCCTTGGCGCGTTCTGGTACTGGCAAACCAAGGCCGATACCAAGACGATCAGCGATTATCCAAAGCCTGGGGAGTTCCGATCCCACAAGGCCGTATGGAAGGGAGAAAACTTCGATCGTCTGCTGAGCAAACACGTCGCTTTCGCTCGCTCGGCGAACGCGATCGACGAAACCCGGAAGGACTTCGACCGCGTCGCATGGGGCGGAGGCGATGAAGGCTCTCCCCACTTTCCGGGGCATGAGCGGCTCCGCCAATGGTGGTTCGCCGGTAACCATTCGGACGTCGGGGGCTCCTATCCGGAGCCGGAATCTCGGCTATCTGACGTCGCGCTCGAATGGATGTGCCACGAGGCCGTTTCGGTTCCGAACGGACTCCTGACCGGGCCCATTTTCGTGGGTGGCGTCAAGATGCCGAACACCGGCGACTTTGGCCCCGCATTGAACGTCTACCCTGCGGCCGACGGCGTGCAGCATTGCGAGGTCGCCGGCATGCGCGACACGATTGACGGCTACGCCGCCAAACTTCCGAAATGGTCGTGGCTGCAGAAGTACGTCGCACGCCAAAACTGGGAGACCAAGATCCGCAATATCGACCCGGCGGCCAAGGTCCATCCCACCGTCGGGGCGCGCTTCGACCTGCCCAGCGTCCTTCAATGCACGCGGGTCGGCGCCTATCGTCCCGATGCACTCGCAAACCACAACGCCTTCAAGCAGTACTATCACCAGGTCGGAACTGCGGCGAACTCAACGCCACCCAGCTGAAATCCCGCGCGAACCCCTTGAACCAATCGCTGGTGGGCCTATCGGATAAGGACCGCACAATGCCGATCGAGGGCGGTCTGAGCATTCTCGACGACAACCACCGGGTCTATTCCCTCACCTTCATGCAAAGCGTTCCGGAGGCGGAGTTGAACAAGCACGGGATCGAACGCCCCAAAGTGATTCAGGACGTCTGGGTTGCGACGCATCGGGACGGCGAGACATTAGATAGCTAGCCGGAGCGGCGAGTTGCACCCGGCGTTTGATGGCCAGGACTTTGGCGAGAGGACCACATCGTAATCCGGCTCGCCAACATCACCAAACTGAACTCGCGATCTACGCCAAGCATGCGATTTCGATCGACGAGAACCGTGCGGATTTCAGAAGTTTCCCGTGGTCCCCGACGGCGGAAAAAGCGGGCGAACGCGACGTCCACGGCAACCTGTATTTCGAGCAGGTATGTTTCCCGGGCGTGCACGCCGATATCGGCGGCGGCTATTTGGAAAACGAAGCCGCGTGTCGGATGTGGCCCTGAACTGGATGGTTGCCGGCGCATCGCTTATCCCGGACGGGCTCAAGCATGACAAAAGCGTCCTGCAGCTTTCGCCGGACCCGGCCGGCCCCCAGCCCAACAACCAGGCCGGTGGATTGCTCAAGGCCGGCATGCGTCGCCTCCCCGTGGATCCGAACACGGGCGAGTCCACCGCCAATGCACACCCGTCAATGCACGCTTGGCGGCAGGGTCGGTCCTGCTGTACGACTGGACGGGAAACTATCGCCCGACAACATGAGCGTACACGTCGACTTCAAGCATTACTTCGATCAGATCAGGCCGCACCGCCGAGACTTGGTCGCTGACGATATCGAGCTCAAATGGGAGAAGGCCAACTATGGCGGTCGTCTATAGCTTTTTGGCTGTGTTCGGCGCCGCACGCTCGAGCGTGCCGCAAGGTCGAATTCGCTCCGTCGCGCCAAATTCGTGTTGCGATCAACTTCCTACCGGTGCTTTCGCTGCGGTCACGGAATTCAGCGCATTGACGCGTCCGCGCCCCCAAATGTTCGGCAATGGCGCAGGCGGGGCGTCGGCGTGGTCACCGAGCAGCTTGGCGACCTGATCTTGCTTGAGCGTGGGCTTCACCTGCAGCATCGCCGCAACCACGCCGGCAACATGCGGAGCCGCCATACTGGTACCCTGCTTGGCCGTAAATGGCTTGCCAGCAACATCGAACTCCGGGTGCGGCTCGGCGTTGATGGCCTTCGCCGAAATGATCAACTGACCGGGCGCGCACAGGGTGGGAAATTGACGGTCGTCCAACGTCGGTCCCTGGCTCGAGAACGCCGCGGGCTTGTGCAGATCTGCGGACGGTCTCGTAACGTATGCTCCAACCGAGATGGCCTTGAGCGCGGTCGCCGGAATCGTACCGGTACTCGCGGCGCTCGTTTGCGACGAGGTGAACGCGGTTGCCGGAGTCCCCTTGCGTCCTTTCGGGGCACGCAGATAACCATGATAAACGCCAGCGTCGGCACCGGTCCCCACGGTGACACCCGACAAGGTAATCGACCATGTCCCAGGAGCAATCCGCAGACCGTCCCGACGAATGGCGATGCTGATCCGGTTCTTGTTGTGGGCAGGAACGGCAATGGCGGATGCGAGACTAACGGTCGAGCGGCCGAGCGTGCGCCGCACCGAGCCCCCGCCGGCCGCGAGCGACATTGAAACGCCCGAAGGATCGGTGAGAACGACATCGAACCTTTCCGCAGTCGACTTCAGACCGTACCAGATTTCGATGTCCAGCTCCTTGGCCATCTGCCTGTCATAGATGCGGAAAGTGATCCGATCCGTGGCGCCGCGCGCGATCCTGCCCCGAACGTGCTTGTTCTTGTTTCCATCGTTGCCGGCCGAGATGACGATGGCGCGCCCCTCGGCCCCGAGCGCAGCATCAATCGCCCTTTCATCCAGGCTACGACCGTCGCGCGCGCCCAGCGGTTGGCCCAAACTGAGATTGATAACGGAGGGACAATTGCGCGCTCTCGCTCGTTCCTGGATGTATTCGATCCCCTGCCGTATCAGCGCAAAGTTGAACTTGGTGGCGACAACGATCAGATCCGCGGCCGGAGCCATTCCGACGAAAGCTGCCGCCGGGCTGCCGGGCGAAACGGCGCCGTTGCCAGCGGCAATTCCCATGACATGGCTTCCGTGTGGATCGTCGGGCACGTCCTTGGTGCGCAGCCGCCGTCCACCCGTTCTCAACGCGTCATTTATGGCGGTTTCGGTGAATTCCACGCCACTGCGAGCCGTACCGTCAACGTTGTTTCCGGGGGAACCTTCCGAGGGAAAGCGGGGCGGACGACCCGGTCGTGCCGGCACGGGTTCGAGGCGCTGGTCCCAGATCGAAAGGATTCGGGTCTTGCCATCGGGTTTGCGAAAGCTCGCATGCGTGTAATCGATGCCAGTGTCGACGATGCCGATGATCACCCCCTTCCCCACTTCGCTTCCGATCACGGGCTGCAGCACGTCGGCCTTGATGTCGGATCGGCTAACGTCGAATGGCGAGTATAGCGTGCGCGCGAGCTCTATGTATTCGATGCCCAGGCGGTGGACCTCGGGCAGGCTCGACAGGGGCATCTCGGCAGAGATGATGCCGCCGGCCGTCGCGTGCAGCCGCATTCCCAAGGCCACAAGTTCATCAAGATCGCCATGCCATTCGAACGTGACCGGCACCCGTGTCGTCGCCCGCTCGTGTGCGGGCGTGTCGTCGTACATCCATTGCAGATGCGGATCGATGATCGTCATGTCGCTTCTCGCAATCGGTGGAGGGTAAGACACGTTCGATATTGACCGATCAAGCGTTCTACGGCAAGTTGCAAGAGGGTCACGGACCATTTCGTCCGACCGCATTTCTAGACTTCCTATTTTCGGGCACGACGTTTTTGCTTAGGGGATTGGACCATGGCGGGCGTCGCTGGGCCGGCTAGAATTTCCTTTATCGCCATTCGCGCGATGGAAGACAGGTCGGATGGCCCGCTTGAGGCCGTCGTCATCGGCACCAACGATCTGGACGGAACCGACTGGCGCTACGTTTGCTACGATCTTGCGGTCTTCAAAAACCTTCTCAGGGATCGTGACAACCCGTTCGCCCCGAAGAACCCGCTCTACGCGGCGAATGCCCGTTATCACGACGGCAGCGACGCGAACGACGCGCATCTAGGTCACGTCGCCGTCGATGACGATCAAGACCCAACCCCGCCAACATC
This sequence comes from Bradyrhizobium sp. BRP23, assembly GCF_020194135.1. Taxonomy (NCBI): domain Bacteria; kingdom Pseudomonadati; phylum Pseudomonadota; class Alphaproteobacteria; order Hyphomicrobiales; family Nitrobacteraceae; genus Bradyrhizobium; species Bradyrhizobium sp. BRP23. The sequence continues at coordinate 72,408 of NZ_JADYVW010000019.1, forward strand.
TGCGATCGAACTTCGCGGCATCGCTCTGTTCACGGCATATCGCGCGCCGACCAACTATGCGGCGGAGAAGGATCCGGTCAAGCGGCAGCAGAAAGCCTGGGACGTCTTCGACGAAGGTCCGCTCGCCCGCTTCGATACGATCGCCCTGGCCCGCACGCTGGCCGACAATCCGGCGCCGCGATGGCAGGTTTCGAAGCTCGTCATTACGCCGGCGACCGGAAAACCCGGCAGCTTCAAAGCGCTCGCGATCAGGCTTCAAGTTCGCCTCGCGTTGAACGGCCACTGGATCAGGCCGAAAGTCGCCACCTCAGGCGACCGCTATGACAGCCGCTTTCACGTGGGCCTCGATTTGGTCCAGGCGACAACGACACAATCCTTGTGGAAAATCGCCGCCGCGCCGAGAGGCGCGCTTTGCCGGCTTATCCAGATCGCGCTCACGATCGGGCCATGGGATCGTGGAGAACCCGCGCTCAGCATCATTCCACTACGCTATGCAAATAGCGATTTCATCGACGCGATCGTCAAACCCGATGACGGCAATCTCTCCACCGATCAGGTCGACGTAATACCCCTGTTCGTCGATCAGGGCATTCCCAGTCAACCGCCCAACCGTCCGCGCCGCGAATTCGGGCTTCGTGCGGTCGAGCACCAATTCAACAAGGACACGGGCTCCCATGACATCATCCGTGTCGCTTTGCGCTTCGAGCTAACCCTTTGGAACTATAGCGGCAAGATCGGCAGTATCCTCAAGCGGTTCTTTTCCAAACCCGAGCTCCTGCCGGTCAAAGGCCGGGTCCGCTTCTCCCAAGAGCAACGCGTCGGTGACATCGGCGCCCGCGGCCTCAAGCCGTTCTTACCGGTGCAATGGATCGTCGCCGCCCGCCTCGATCCGCTCAACGTCGACCCTAAAGCGGACCCAAAGCTTCAGCGACCCGATCAGATAACCGATTTCGTCATCGACGCGTTCGATGTCGTCATCGACGATGAGCATGACAGTCTGCGTAAGGTCCGTGACGGGACGCCACTAAGCGTCATGCCCGCGCTGGCCAAACGCAAGTCGGAACGCGGAATGCCGTGGCACGCAGTCGGGTTGCTGCGCGAGAATTCCGCCTGGCGCCGTGTCATCGTGCCGACCACCGGCACCGTCAAGGATGCGGCCGATAAGCGGCGTCAAACGGCTTTCCTGTCCTTCGAGCCGCGGTTCATCCCCGATATGTGGCAGGGGGTCACCGCATTCGAGCTCGTCGAGAAAGGCAAGTCGGACGAGGATCCGCGCTTCGCCTCGCCCTGTACGGCGACGTTCGCTCGTATGATCGCAACGGAGGGCACGGCGCCGGTCTGCAAGGCGCGCATCTCCGCGCCGTTCGTCGCCGCGAGCACCGATGTCCAACCCGGCGCGTGCACGGACGGACCGGCATGGCAGCCCGCTATCACGCAGACCGACGATCTCGGCACGGTGCCGACGATCAAGTTTGGCTTCTCGCTCGAAAGCACCGATGGCTCCGAGATAGCGCTCGGCGCGCTGGGCTTCTCGCTTCTGAAAGCCCCGGACCTCACGATGGTCACCAAGGCCGATCTGACCGGGCTTCTTGCCCGATCCGGTGGTGACGAGCTGCCAGATGCGCAATTGCAGGCGGTCGTTAAATTCCCGATCGAGTGCGTTAAGCCAATCGGCCAGGACGACCTGCCTCCTCAGATCCGCAGGCAGTTGCTCGGTCGCCCGACGCCCATTTCGGATGACCCTGACGAGCCGCTCCTGCTCGAACTGGACTACCGCAGCGGCTCCGAGCAACCCGATGACGAAAAGCTCATTCAGGCCTTGGTCGCCACGGAATCACTCGCGCCCGGTGAAAATCAGTCGGTCTCCCTTTCGCTGCGCGCGATCAGATCGACGACGACGACCAGCGCAGCTCCAAAGCGGCTCGCCTTGGTGATCGACCCGACCCCGTTCCGGGTCGCCGCCGTGGAGTATGTCGAGCCTGCTCGGGCCGCCACCGATCAGAGCAACGAAGTCGCGATATGGAGCGACGAAGGTGACGTGTCCTGGCGCGTGCTTGATCCTTCCGAGGCGGTACGGATGGTACTGCCGCCTCAGGTCATCGGCGAGGCGATGGAGAAGAACGCAACCGCAATCGCCGGCGCACCGAAAGATGTCGAACCAGGCCGCCCGGCGGCCGCGCGGTTTGGTGCGCACGGACGCCTCGAGGTCGACCCCACCTTTGCGGACACCAACTTCCGCGAGCCAGGCTGGAACCTCCGTCGTAACATGGGCTATCCGACCATGCGGACGCCGGGCTCCCGCTTGAAGGAGCTTCGGCTCGAGCTGCTCTACGGTTTGACGACCCGGATCAGCACCACCGACAAGAGCACCGACGCCTTCGTCACCGAGATCGGCGCAACGATCGGAGCGCCTGTATCTCCCGTGTCCGATACGGCGAGCGCGTCTCGCGCGACACTGAAGAGCCATCTTCAACTCGCGAGCCTCGTGTTGCGGGCCCAGCGCAGGCGACTTGCCGTCGACAAGCTCTGGAGCGGTCGCCCCGATGCCGAGCTGAAGATCGAGGACGGCGTAAGTTTCAGGCTACGCACCGGAGGATCGGACCCGGCACATGGACCCGCGACCCCTCTTCGCTGGCCTGTACAAGGCGAAATCCCGGCAGATACCGGTGGTCTGATCGAATCCAAGAAGCTCGCGCAGACGTTTTCGACCAGCCAGGACGACCGGGAGAGTTTTCCCGGCGGGGTCGCCTGGGCTTTCGAGAGCGCCAATATCCTGATGAAGGTCTACAGCCGACCGGACGCGGACGGGGGTTCGACGAAAGGCGTCCACCTCTCCGCGCACGGCGGCTATGGCGGCCAGCGGGCGCTGTTCGACGAGAAGAAGACCGTTGTCGAGACCGAGACCGGCCAGGGCCGCGTCCACCGTTACAAGCTCGAGCGCATCGGACGCATCGGCGGCCTCTGGAATCGAGCCAAACACGTCATCATCTATGAGCGGTCCGTCGTACCTTCCGCGCAATTCTTCAATTTCGACCCGATCGGCCTGTTGCAGGACGAACACGCCGGACGCCCGATCCTTCGCAAGGTCGAGGAGTACGTCGAGCTGCTGCAGCCGGTGCGCCGCTATCCCGAGGACGGCAAATCGATCGCGGCCGCCGGATTTCTCGTGGGCGTGGAGTTCAAGTCGGGCAAAATCCGTGTCGATAGCCGCTGGGGCGGCGATGTGCGCCGCGAAGGCTGGCAAGTGCCTCTGTGGAACAAGGCCTTCGCGAGCCTCCCGCCGGTGTTGGCCCCCACCAGGCTAGGCGATCGCCCGATCAATCCGGACGATCCCTCGCTGATCTATCCAAAGCCGCAGATTCGTTTCCTGCTGGCGGGAGAAGGCGGCGGCGAAATTTCCGTCGAGGTCGACGAGCCGGAAAAGCTCGTCTTCTACACTTCCGTGGTCGACGGCGAAAGCGGCGACGACACCGATGCATGGCGATCGGTGCGCGATATCGATTTCATCGATCTACCGCCGCCGGCCGCGGGCCGCATGAAGCCCAACAGCGCCAATCTCACCGACGCCATGATGCCGTCAGAGCCGGCGCACGCACCTGGTTTCGAGCGGATGACCATCGGCCTGGTCCGTGCGAAGGAGCCGGCTGTCCTCACCCACGGCCGGGCTCCGAGCGGCCCCGGCACGATACTCAAGAACATAACAATCGCCCGCGCCGCACCACGGGCCGCCGTCGGCGCCCCAAGCCCACTGACGACTTTCGGGCAGTCACTGACGCAACACAGTTCCGACCTGCGGGCGGCCATCGATGCCAAAGTCGGCCAAGCGCTCGGCGTCCTCGAGAAACTGGACCCCGAGAAGCCTCTCACCGCTGTCAAAAACGACGCCGTCGCAGCCATCGGCGCCGCACTCAGCCATCCGAGTTTCGTCGGCGATCTCAGGGCCGCGACTTCCGATGTCAAGAACTCGCTCAAGTCAATCGATCTGAGCAAGATCGACCCAAAATCGCCCTGCGCCTCGCTCGCAGACCGCCTGAACGATGCTGCCCAAGGACAGGTCGAACGTCTGCGTAAGATCGCCGGCGAGGCGATCGATTCCACACTTGATGGGGGCCTGAGGCCGATCCGCAACATCGCTGGCATCGTTCGCGACGTGAGCGTGTTCCTCGACAGCGAGGATGCATGGCTATCGCCGGATGAACGCGCCGACCTGATCGACAAGCTGTCAGGACTGCAGAACCGGATCGCCACCATCGCGGACGAAAGGAGAGCGGACATCGAGCTGCTGTCAAAGCGGGTGACGGCGGATCTCGAGGCCATTAAGGCAGTAGCCGGCGCCTCACTCGGTGAAGCGCAAGACGTGGCAATTCCGGCCGCACTCGGCAAGATCCACGATACGTTCAAGACGCTGAAGGACGACGTCGGCGCGGCAACGGTGGTCAACGATTTGATCGCGGCGTCCGCACGCGCGACGCTTGACGAGCTTCGCAAGCAAGCGCAGCAAATCGACACTGAACTTTCGCATATCGACGATACGGCAGCGCTCATGGCAGCGCGCCGCATCCTGCCGGCCATCCACGACACGTTGGGGCAGGCAATCACGCTCGCCGACGGTCTTACTCACGTCGGTGCTGCGATCAGTGACGACGTGAGGACGGCTCTCGCCTCCTACGAGGCGTCGCTCAAGCAGTTTGAGGACGCATTGAAAGCCCGTCTCGGCACCGCCGGCGGATCACTCCAAGCGCTCGCCACCAAACTCGATCAAATCATCGCCGAGGCGCAGAATGCCGCGCGCGGCCTCGTCGTGTTTCTCGAAGACACGATCGACGCGGGCCTTGCCGAGGCAACCAGCATCTTCGATCGGATAGCCGATGCGATCATTGCCCTCTCGGCTCCCGAAGATCCCGACGACGATGCCGATTCCACCGGCGCTATCCATCGGGCGCTGACGGCGATAGCTGACACCAGCGGGTTGATCGAGAAGGCCGTGGTTGCGCAGGGCGAAATTGTCGCAACCGTTCTACGGAAGACACTCGACGCGCTCGCTGCCGGCATCACCGCCGCGATCGTCGACGTGGGGAAGGAACTCAAGGATGCCTGCGCGGTATTCGACAATTTTATAGGAGAGATACGGAAGGACGCGCAGAAGGTCGCCGATTGGCTGCAGAACGCCCTCGACGTGGACGGTTACAAGAAACGGTTGGACGATGCGGTAAAGCAAGCCATCAACGATGCCCAGGGGTCCATCGAAGACCTGAAGCGGCGTGCCGCGGAAGAAGCCGAACGCGTCACGCGCGAGGTCGAAAATCGTGCACGACAGATTTCCGGCGCGGTCCAGGAGACTTTGCGCGATGCGCTGGGAACAGATCCAGTAAAATTAGCCGATCAGGCCAATCGGCTCTATCAGGAAGGCAGCGATACCTTACGGCTCCTTCGTGCCGTCGGCGACCCTCCACAAACGGATCGGCTCGGCTTCAATCGACCAGAAGTCGCCTACGTGCTCGCCGAGGCCAACAAGGTCGTCGACATGACCCCGGCGATTGCGCTGGTCAACCGGGTTTCGGATACGCTTGCGGCGGCCGATAAGGCCGGCAAGGCGGTCGGTGACATGCTTCAGTCGTTCGGCGTGCGGCTGCCCTCGAGCGGCGTTGCCGAGCAGTTCATTCCCGACAAACTGAAGCAATTGTCCGTCGCGGATCTCATACCGAATATGGGCGGTATCGATTTCCGCGGCCTGCTTCAAAGATTTGCCTTCCCGGATCTTGACGACTCCAAGGCCATCAAGGTTCAGCACGGTTTCGACAACGTCCAGATGCGCGCCTGGCTTCAGACCGACATCGACGTCCCCTTCACCGAGCCCGCGCCCCTCCTGTCGTTCGGCCCCGTTGAGATCGTCGTCGACGAAGCCAAGTTCAATGCCAAGGCGCGGATGTCAGTGGGCCGCGACGGGACCCAAAAGACATTCAATGGCCGCATCTTCGGCGACTGGAGAGTCGTGACCGGCGGACAGGACATCCTCACCTTCCGTCAGACTGGCTTGTATTTCGACGACTCCGGCAAGATCGATTTCAAGATCGACCCGGAACGGGTAGAACTCGCCGACGCGCTCGCGTTCCTGACTGATTTTCTCGCCGCTTCCGGCGAGGGGGACGGGCTGGTCATTGAACCGCTGATGCGCGGCGGAGTGCCCGCCGGCATCGCCGCCACGCTCGACATCGACCTGCCGGACCTGCAGCTCGGCGTGTTCGGAATCTCGAACCTTTCGTTGCACATTCTGTTCGGCATCGCCGCGGTTCCTCAGTTCGAGTTGATGTGCGAACTGTCGGTCGCCACCAAGACAATGCCATTCACGCTGAGCGTCTGGATCCTGAACGGCGGCGGATTCCTGACGCAGCGGCTATCGTTCCTCCCGGTCGCCAAACCTCACCCGATCCTGACCTATTCGCTCGAGGTAGGTATCGTCGCCGGCGTTGGACTAGGCTTCAACTTTGGCGTCGTCTCGGGTGGCGTCTGGCTTCAGGTCGGCTGCTCAATAACGATGACGTGGTCGACCGGCGCCGGTGGCAACACCACTGCAATTTCAGTCTTCATACTCGCGCGCGGCAACGTCGACGTCGCAGGCCTGATCACGGCGGCCATTTCGTTGTTGCTGGAGGTCACCTACGACGGCGCGCTGATGATCGGGTCCGGAACGCTCCGGCTCAGTTTCAAGATCAGCGTCTTCTACACGCTGCGTGTCTCCCAGCACGTCGAATATCAATTCGCCGGCGAGAAGAAGCAGTCTGAAGGCTATTCCGATTCTTACGCTTGATTTTGTCGTACCAAGGACCGTTCGTCGATGGCTTCCGATCCGCGCAATCTCAGAATAAAGGTCCAGGCGGATCGTCTGCCAGACGTGAGCAACAAGGCTCAGATCTCGCTACGGGTAAGCGCCGTCATCGATGGATCCGACGGAGCGCTTCTGACGGACGCGATCGGTGAGATCCTGCCCTGGAAGTGGCGCCTGGCGGATGGCAGCGGGACCTGGAATCCGCACGACGTCACCGCCTGGCGATTCTGGCGCATCGTCGACGTGACCGGAGTTCCTACCATCCAGGATCTGGATGCCGGAACCATCGTCACGGCGGCCGCCAACGCGCCGGCGGATTTCGATCTTCCCGGCGCCGACGGAAGCAGGCGCTTTCACCGCCGGCTCGAGGAGGAAATCACCTCGATCGTCAACACGAGTGGCCTCGAAGCTGCCCTGTGCATGCCGGCGGGTACGGCAGAGGTGACTGGGCGCACGGTGTTTGGGCTTGTCGAAAGCTTGACGGGATTGCCGAACCCGGTTCCGGTTGCCAACAAGGTGTTCACCGTATTCACGATCGACCCCGCGCCTGACAAGAGCACCACTTTCATCGCGGCACCGTTGTTCGGTCCGACCGGCGGCGGTACCTACACGCTCGATCCGGCCGGTCCCACCGTGATGTCGGATCAAAACGGCGACTTCTGTCGCGTCGACCTTGTACCTACGCCTGGTCCTGGTTCCGCGCCCATGTTCGCGGACGGGTCCGTCGACATGCGACCGAGCTTGTCATGGGATGATCTCAGTCCGTCCGGCGATCCCCAGCGGCTCATCGACATGGAGACCATGCTGATCAAGAGGCCAGCCGTCGGGCACGGCTTGACCGATGAGGACTGGGCCGCCTCCCTCTCACGACGGATCGCCGAAGTCGTTGATCCGTGGGCCCGTGTGTTCGGCGTGCTGGATGCCACCGTGACGAGCGAAATCACGAAGGTGGCGGGCGGCGACGAGCTGCGACGCGCGCTTGCCCGGGATCTCGCCTCACAACCGACGCCAAAGTTTCTCGTGGCGCTTGATTCGATTTCATGGTGGGTCGTGGGCAGGCGCAGCGCCGCTTCCGCGATTGCGCTGCCACCCGGCTTCTCGATACTGGAAGGCCTCTCCCTCCGCCAAGCCGACTTCTGGAATCTCACAGCGGCCCTGATCCTGGGCGCCGCCGAACGTGACCCCGGAAGCGTCAGCAACAATCCGCGCCGCGCCCGCTTTGCTTCCATCAATTCACGCAGGTTGAAGGGGCTGCTCGGCTTGCCGCTCGATCCGCCCGGCTCGGCCATCGCCCCCGAAATCGAGAGCATCGAGTCAGACGATGGCCTGCGGAAGTTCGTGGCACGCAATTGGCTCGGCGGACCGGATCTTTCGTCCGACGGTCCTCATCCGCTGCTGATCGCTGCGCCTCGCGTGATCGGCGCACGGACATTGACTTTTCCCCCCGACGCTCAAGCGTTCGGCCCTGGAGCCACCCAACCAGTTTCGGGCGCCGTGCTGGATCTCGGGCCAGCCGCTTCCGCGGCCCCCATCGCGCCGGCGGCACCGACGAAAGTGGCGTTCGATCTCGCTCTCACGCCACCTGCAGGCGATTTCAAGCTAGTCGTCGCGTTCCTGACGGCACCAGGTCGCCCGATCCCACCCGAAATTCGTATCGCCGGGACGGCGGCGTCTGCCACGTTGGACGTTGCCATTTTTCAGGATGGCGCCTCCGTCATCGCAACGACGCTCGCGCGTGGAGCGACGATCCGCGTCGAGATCGCGATCATCCGACCTGACGCAAATGCGGCGGTCACCGTCACGCTATCGGCCGGCGGTTCCACGCCTGTGCCGGCCGACCGTCTGCTCGGGGCAGCCTTCTATCTGTCGATGAAGGCAGAGGTTTCAGACATTCCGGACGTTGCCATCGTCATGCCCGACGCGACTGCAACGCCGCTACGTACCGCGTTGGACCGCATCACGACCGGACCCGGCCTTCGCGCCGATCTCGCATTGGCCGTGATCGGGCCGTACATTCCTGGACTGACGGCCGGACGATTGACATGGGACGCGCCCCAGCCCCAGAACGAGCAAGATGCGGCTGCGGAGCTTCCACTCGACGAGCGGCTGATAGCCAGCGTTGCCGCCCTCGTCGGCGCCGAGCGTGCCGACGGCAGCCGTCCCGCCGCGTCATTGTATGATCTGATCATCGGTGCAGCACTCACCGACGCGGGACTCGCGGCTGCCAATCCCGGGAGTGATGAGGAGAAACTTGCCAATTTGCTGAAAGCCGTCGTCGAGGCCGCTCGCCGCGATGCCGTTCGTCTCGCCGGCCGCCTCGTGCCATCAGCCACAGACGAGTCAGGAGGCGGCGATGATTCCAGCCGCCGCCTCACCGTCGATTCGCCTCCACTGGTTTTCCGCTTCGACCAGCTCCAGAGCATTGCCGGTGCCGCCGACCTTTGGACCCGGCTGTCTGGTGTGGGAGCCCTGATGGCCCGTACCGACACCTTGAGCGATCCGATCCAAGCGTGGCGTAGCCTCAACGTTGCCACGCTGCATGCCCCCGACACTTCGTCGCAAGGTTCGGCGCGAGCTGCGCTCAGTGAAGCCAATGCGGTGATGGTCCGTAATCTTGCCTGGGCCGGCGGAGCTATCGTCGATCCGGTCCCGCTGCAGGTCGGAGAGATCGGCGGCATACGCGCTGCCTTGCTTTCATACGACAATCGCTCGCCGGTGGCCGAGATGGCCACCGATGCCGCGCTAGACAACGTTCCATCCTCGTACGCGCGCCGCATCGAAGCCTATCGCTTTCCGCCGACCACGGGCGATGGCGCCACCGACTATCGCCTGTTCGCGCTATCATTCGGCTATGCCTTCCACGTCGTCCCATACGTCATCGGTCACGGCGGGACCCTACCTCCGATCTTGCGGAATGATCCCAATGATCCATTGACGATCCGGCCGATTGAAACGATCGTGCCGCTCAAGGGACAGGTCAAGATCGCAACAAACACGGATGCGGTGCGTCGGTCAGCGCTCTACCGACGAACACGTCCAATCGGCGCGCCAAGGCTTGCGGGCGACCGATCCAAAGCGATTCCCGACGGCGTCGTGCCGCTCGCCGGTGAACTACCGATACGGCCAGCCCCCGTGACCATCGGAGGCGATGTGCAAGGACGTTTCTTCCTCGATCGGCAAGGACGTGCCGGCGTCCTCGAAGTCCGCGCCGGTCCCGACCCGGGTTTGCGGATCGACATCGGCCGCATGGAGTGGCCTGAAACAAACGAAGCGCGTAAGCTGTCCATCACGTTCCGGGGCCGCTCGGGGCCGAGCGAAGCCATCACCGACCTGCTGACATTGACGCACGACGTTGGCAGAAGCGGAGCGATCCGGGTCGAAGCGTTCACGACCGTAACGACGATCGCCGCGGGAGTTGACGAGCCCGAATGGGCCGAGGATGAGTTTGATTTTGCGGCGGCAACGCAAGACTTGCAGCTGCCCGCCAGCGACATCGCGCAATGGCGAGACGTCCTGATCATTATCGCGACGGACAAGGACGTCGACATCGAACCCCCGATCGTCACACCGATCGTCAGTCAGCTCGACAGTACGGGAAACTTCGCAAGCGTCGCTGTCGGTAAGCCGCGAATTGCGCCGGAATCGGGCCATCAGATGCGCGCGACCTACGTGCTCGACGGCATCCAGGTCGGCGCCGCGACGGGCGCTCGCCAGATGACGATCCGATTGCAACGACCGACGGTGGAATTTGGTACTTACGGGCGATGGGTCAACCCTCCCCTGTTCGACGATCGAGTTGTGGCCAACCGACCGGTCGTTGCCAAGGCGCTCGACGCCGCGCTCGGCGTAGCAACGAGCCCAAACAAGACCAAGGACGATCGGTCCCTCGATGATCCGGCCGTGACACAGTTGTACGGTGAACTGGTATGCATCTTTCCAACTTTTCGGAAGTTCAAGATGGCAGCAGTCGGAGCTGCCTGGACCTCCCTCGAGGACGTGCTCGGCTTCGATGGCTCTGGCCGTCGCCATGTCGCGCCGATGCCGTCCATGACCATCAAGGTCGATCCAAACGGGCGGGAAGGTCTGACCGGCGATACTGCCACACTCTTGCCGGGTCGTATCTACGAGTTGCGCGTCTATGCAGGATTGCCGGACAAGCAAGACAAGCTTTGCCCTTTCACGCGCGACCAGCGGCTTTCGGCCGCCGTTAAGGCCACGCTCAGACACTGTCCGATCGACGCGAAGATGCGGCTGGCGGGCCCCCTGGTGCTGACGCTCGAAGTTGCGACCGAAGCCGTGCCCGAGATCTTGGGAACACAGCCGCTGAACATCGACCTGCGCCGCGCCCCCGAATATGCCGAGCAGGCATGGATTTCATTGACGGCGGCGTTCACAGGAAGAACGTCGACGTATCCGGCTTTGCGCTATTGCCATCTCGCTGCGCTCGAATCGCAACGCTGGAGCTGGCGCGGCAGGCCGCAGGACGACCAATGGTACCGGTTGGCCACGACCGGAGCTGAGGCAATCGACCAACCCCGGTATCGGGAGCTGTTCGACACATCGTTCTCGGACCGTCGCAACGATGACGTTGGCGAAATCTTCGAACGTCGCATCGAGCGTGCCCATGTCTATGGCGGATTGAGGCGGCGCAGCGATCCTGCCCCAAGCAACCCCATTCCGCGCCTGTTCGACAAGAGCCTCGACTGGCGTGGCGGCATGAATTTGTGGCGCTTCGGTCTTCGCATCGTAAGCCGCTACAAGGCTATGCGGCCTGGACGGCCGGAATTCATGCGCTCCAGTCATCGGGGGCCCAACGGCAGCGCGATCTGGCAGAACAAGGTGCTGGCCGATCGTTCCAACGACCGTCGTCCCAAACGTCCGGGTCTGGCGATCGTTCTGCCACTGACCGAACGCGCCATGGCGTGGGGAACCGTTCCTCCGCTCCTGGCCTTGTTTAACGAACCGCTCTATCCGAATTTCCATGTCGGAGATGGCATCGACGCCATGGTCGAAATGGCCCGGCATCCGATGACACGAGCCGAACGAAAAACGCGTGTCGCGACGATCGATAAGCTTTTGAATCCATCGGACGGCACCCCTCCGCCGACCGGAGAAGCGCTCGACAGATTGGTTGCGGAACGAGCCGCCCTCCAACGCAATATCGACGCCGGCACCGACGGGCCGACAGATGCCCTCAAATACTGGCAGGAGCACGGCCCGGACTCGATCCGGAGCGCAACCGGCTCCGGCGGCGCGATCATACCGCTGCGTATCGACGGCCCCATCGGCTACACTTTCGACCTCGCAACAGAGGCCGGGCGTTTCGATCACGCCGGTTTAATGATTACACCCGTCAAACCCGACATTGTTCCCTGGTCGTTCGTGAAACTGAAGTTTCGTCGTTTCGAGGCTCCGGAGAGCATCGACCCTGCGACCGCCCTCACCGGCCAGGGCCTGGCTCCAGCATCGTACAATAAATTCTATTGCGAACCGCGCCTTCTGGCGATGAACGATGGGTCCAACCGCTTCCGGCTGTCCAACAGCCGCAAGATTATGCGGGACTTTGCGCCGGAAGACTTCAAAGACCTCAAGGACGTCGTCGGCAAGGGCATCTTCCCCGCCGAGCACGAAGGGCTCGCGATCGACATTGCCAGCACGGAAGACCTGGACGGCTCGGCGATCCGGTTTCAATTCACTGACGACAGCGACAGCGAGTTCGTTCGTATCACATTCAGCGTGAAGGACGACGGCGCAAAACGGAGCATTGCTTTCCAATTCTTCACGCAGTTAGGCGATGCCGGCACCTGGACGCTGGACGTCCCGGCCGGCGGCGACGTGCGGTTACGTCTGATCGTGTCGGCCCGGGACAAACCGGAGAAAGGCGAAACGTACAAGCCGGCCGGTGACATCGCGGTGCGCGCCCGAATCGCACGCGATACGACGGATGAGATTCTGTCACCGAGCGAAAATCGCTGGCTATCGGTGGCGTGCCTGCCGCTGACCAGTGCAATCGAGGTTCCCATCAATCAGCCCCTCACGATGGTCATGAAGGCGACGGGAGCTCAGGCGGCCGTTTCGCCGGCAAGGCTTTCTACGTTTACACCATCGCTGTGGTGGCAGTTTGCCGAGCCCATGTCTCTGTTCGACGCCGTCATCGACGGAGTTGCGTCGACGGTGTCGACGGATGATCTCATCGCCTCGGTGACGGGGACCATAGTCTCAATCGAGCGCAAGCCCACGGCGCAAGGACCGTTGCAGAAACTGCAATCGCTCGCGCCAGCGGCGGATCAGCAGGCGGGAGAGCTCGAGGAAGTCCTCGTGCTGGTGCTGACACGCAACATCCACGATGCGCTCGATCGCGTTCGGGAGCGCCCGGTCGCGGTCAAGCTCTGGGACGGGACGTCCACATCGCTGAACCTCGTCAAACCAGACTGGCCAACATTCGAGGATCCGAACGAGGGGCCAAAGCTCGGCGATGGCGGGCAGATCCGCTTCCTGCGCATTCTGCGTCCAAAGACGCGCGCGATGGGCGGCTATCTCGAGACCGCGCCGTCGTTTCCGTTGGATTTCTTTCAGTACGAAACGATCGAAGGAGACCTCGACATGAATCCTCCGGACGCCAAAGGAATGGTGCTCGGAATGTCGATGCCGATTCCGTGGAAGCACGTGTGACGCGTCCAGGCATTCGTCAATCGTGACTTACGAGACTAGTGGCAGAATGCTCATCATCGGGGGACCAAATGGTTGAGGGGGACGTGGAAAGGCTCGCCAAAATTATTTTGGGAGAAACGAGCGGATTGACCGCAAAGGGAACGGACTCAGCAAAATCGTTGGAACGCCTCTGGTCGGTCGTCGCCGGCATTGCAGTAACTGCGCGCTGGAACGGGCTTCAGGATCAAATGAAAATCGCCGGCAACATGCTGTCTGCCGACGAAGCGGCGAACTACACGATCATGAAGGCCGTTGCCGAAAAGATCTCGCAGAACCGCTACGACGGTGCCGTCGCATTGCCCAAGCAAGCAACGCTCTGGCAGATCGACCGAAATGGCGCGCCATCGAAGGACGTCGGCACGCCGCCCGACTGGATCTACAAGACCGGCACAACCGAGGGCCTCGAATTCGAGGACAAATCAGGCCTGACGTACCGCCTCTATGGAACGAGCGAAGAGGCTCCCGGCAAACTTGGCCTCACCTCGTCGTATAGCCTAACTGGCCTGGCGCCGCGATCATGGAGCGTTCCCAAGCCGGTGAGGATAGCCGCATGGTGGCTCGGTTCGATCGCGGCCTTGATCTTCGTTTTCGGTGGCATCTCGGCCATATGGTCGGGACAGAGCGACGGCAATGCAGGGAGCCAACTCCGAAATCTCGACATCCAGTACCGTGTGCTCGACAAGCTGGCCGACAATTGCATCTCGGATGCAGCTCTGCTTCCCAACTGGAAGCGGAGCGTTTGCAGCTTCCTTGATGCCGGCGGCAAGTACGTGAAGCCAGCCGCAGTTGCCCCTGCCGCGCCTCCGCCGGCCGCCCCACCGGCCGCTCAAGTGCCGCCGGCCGCCCCATCGCCTGCGCCGGCCGCTCCCGCCCAGCCGATCGTTCCGTACGGACCGAAGGTCGGAATGGCTCTCGCTACGATCCGGAGCTGCCTCGACCATGGGCCTTCCGCGCCGGACACAAATGCTGCTTCACCGTCGAAGAAGCCGCCAGAAACAGATGGCGCGGCCGCAACGGACGCGACGTTGTCGTGCGAACTTGTGGTGCGTAGCGCAGTCGATGCCGGCATTATCGCGGTCACGCCGAATACGTCCATTTGGTCCGGCATCGCGAATGCGCTTCTCGGACTGCGAGACACTCCCGGCACGCGGTCGATCATCGTGCAATTTCTGGCGATGACCCTCGGTATTGCCGGACTCGCCATCGCGCTCGGCCTGGGGACCAAGGGGCGCATGGTCGGCATCTGGGTCGACGAGCGTAACCGCGTATCCCTGGCGCGGGCGCAGGTGACGCTCTGGACCATCGTTGCACTTGGCGGCTTCGCCACCGCGGCGCTTTTCAATGTTGGCCTTGGCGGACCAGGTACGTTCCCACAGGTCCCGGCATCCATCGCCGCCGCACTCGGGATCGCCTTTGCCTCACCGATGATCTCCGCGTTAATCCTGAATACGAAGGCATTCGGAATGGCCGGCTCGCCGTCGGATCAGATCACGACGATCGGTGGGAGGCCAAAGAACAGTAACGACCAGTCCGATCGTGGCCTGCTGACGGGGTCGAGTGACTCTTCGGCCGTCGAAGTCCGTTCGGACCCGACGATGGCGTCTCTTGCCGACGTCTTCGTGGGTGAACACGTGGCCGACTCGGGCGACGTCGATATTTCCCGGCTGCAGAATGTCGTGCTCACCGTCACCCTGGTCCTGGGCTATTTCGCGATGCTCGTCGAGCAACTCCGCGGAATCGCACCAGACGTGCTGCTGACTGGAATCCAGAGCCTGCCCGACCCCGGAGGTGCCTTCACGTCGGTGCTGCTGATCAGTCACGCGACTTACCTAGGGACGAAAGCCTACAAGGGGAGCGGGAAAGGCGACACAGCTCACTAGCGTTCACCATTGAGGACCCTGCTATGCCCGACTCGAATGCAGCAGCACTGATAGGTCTGGCTTTGACCGCGGCCGGTTTTGCCTTCGGCCTCTATCAGTATCGGATGAATAGTGAGCAGGCGAACTTGACCCGGCAGCGCGATCGCGCGCTGGCGGCATCCGACCAAACAAAGGAATTCTTCGAAGATGGGGACGTGCGTTTCGTCATGCGCCTTTTGGACTACGGCAACGCCCAGTTTTGGAAGGAAGACACGCTGAAGGGCCAGACCTTCGACGTCCGTGACCTGCCCACCGCGCTCGCCGTCCACTGGAAGCCAACTGAAGAAATCGAAAAGAAAACATTCACGGACCAAAATCTGGCCGTCCGCTCCGCTTTCGATAACTTTTTACTCTGGCTGGAGCGGATCGAACATCTCATTCGCTACGACGTTATCGGGACCATCGGCTTCGGCGAGCTCTTCTCGTATTGGCTGGTCCTGCTCGGCGAAATCCCGCAACCCGGTGACAGGATCAATCATCTCTCCAATGAGGGGCGTGCCGCGCTTTGGGAGTACATTCGAGCCTATGAGTTCAATTCTGTCGTTCGCCTTTTCGCGCGCTACGGTCGCGCCGGCCCCGTCGGAAGAGATGGATTCCTTCCCCGCAAAACGACCTCGAAAGAGAACGTCTGAACACGGCACGCCGTACACGCCCTCCACTCCCGTCATTGCCTAGAACGATTTACCTAGAGGAGAAGCAGCAACAATGCCAAACATAAGCCTGAGCGGGAAAGCCATTGATGGCGATCCAGATAGGTACTGGATTAATTTATTCGCCGCAGATAGCACCTGGCAGTCCGGCGAACCTGGGAATGCGACCAACGTATCGACGACGAAACAGGGCAAGTGGCTATCCAAGCCAATCCCCGACAAGGGCGTGTATGCAAACGACACAGCCGGCAAGGTCGTGTTCTTCTTTCGCAACCTCGACCCGTCGACGGTGAAGATGGGAGATCGGGGTCAGGGGCACGCCTATGAAACAGCCCGTGCGATCGATTGGCACGTGGATAGCCTGTAGCTCCGGCGCGCCGGCGTCTCGACGGCCTAGGCTGACCTCCCGCTCAGGCGCTTGCCTCGAAAGGTTATCGTCCGAATGTCGAAAAACGGCGGATCGCACCGTAAGCCTTTGATAGCGAAGTTTCGCCTTTGAAGACAAGATGTTCGCCCAAAGGCGAGAAAAGAGTGCGTTCAGGCACCAGACAACCCAGACATCCTTTTCGAGTAAGATGTGCCGGACGACCTGAGTTGGACGCGGCAACGCCGAGCGCCTCTTGGCGCTCGGCGCCAGCCAGGTTTAGAACTCTATCCGACACGGAGTTCGCTTACCGGCTTGGCAAGCCAAGTCGGAAAGGAAGAAGCAGCGGACTTCAGCTCCTTCAGTTCGGTCAGGGTCAATTTCTGACTGACGGATCTCAACGCTCGTTCTGCCGTCTGTGGTCCCACCCAGGCAAGCGCACGCACTACATCACCTGCACGTCGGTTCGCCAGGGCAAGCTGCCAACGCGGTGCATGCCTGAGCTCCACGACTTGCTTACCAAGGCGGAGCCTGCGGGAAGGACCAGAGGTCAGATAAACCTGACGGACAGGTACTTGCGTCGTCAAACCAAGATGATTGGCCGCCACCGCGCCGCTGGAAACGATGATTTCGCCGCTGCGAACCTTGATTTCCTCGACGACTTTCTCGACTGACGGGGCTCTAATTCCGAAACGGCTTTCAACTGGACGCAAATATATCCCTCGTCTCGCGCGCAGAAGTCTTCCTCGCTCGAAGACGCGACAGAGCTTGATCGACGGCGGCACGCTTTCCAAGATGCAAAAGCGCCTTGGCAGCGATCGGCGCGCCTTCGGGCAATTCTTTGGTGGCTTCCAAAATCCGGGTGCTCAGGTGGGTCATGGCTCACGCTCCGGTGTCAGAAATATAAGAGAACTTCTGACACAAATTTATTAGATCTCTCTTTTTCCAGCAGGACGATTTCCTGCCTCTTCCCTTCCGGCGCATCGAGCGCGATCGCATTTTCGCGAGAATTACCCAGAAGAAGAGCGCGCCGCAAAGATGAACCGCAAGCGGGTCAACACCTGACATCCCATAACTGGTCGTCGTGCGCGCAGCGCATCGCCGCAGCGAAATGGCACCCGGGCCGCGTGAGCATAGCGACCCTCGGCGAAAGCGGAGGGACACGCGGGCCGAGTGCAGCGACAAGACCGGACTCTTGTGGCACCCGTCTGACGCGGCAGTGATAGCGGCGGCGGCTTGCCGCCGGGCCGCTTCAGCGAGTGCCCGGCGAGGAGCTCCTCAGCCCTTGCGCGAGGATCGTTAGACGCAGCCGAGAGGTTTGCCGCAACATGTAGGATCGCAGCCACGGCCGCTAGGATCCCGGCGAATTGCTTGCTGCAGCGTCTGCTTTGGGCTCGTCCGGAAGGCCGCGTACGAAGCTTATGGCTCGTTCCTGAAGTTCGGCCTCCAGCTTTGTCGCCTTGATACGCTCAACGACGAGATCGCGATTGAATGGCCGCGCCTTATGGTAACCCTCCACGAACTCCTTGTCCTTTTCCGACAAGCGAGCGAGCTTGGATACAATAATGTCTTCAGGACATGGTGCGACGGCAAGAACCTTCCTGTCGTCAACATCGACAGTTTTGGTAATCGCGCGTTTATTCCAATCCCCAGGAAGCCGTGCGGTATTCTCGTCGACACCGTCGATATAGAAGCCGTGCTCCCGATGGAATGTAGAGCCCTCGCCGTAGAGAGCATTGATCTCTTCTGAGGCCTCGGGATCATCTTCGGGATCCAGCTCCTTCTGCTGGATTTCCCATATTTTCGCGTTTTCCGGATAGGCGTCGATCTCACCAGAAGTGCGCAGGACGACGGGCGCATCAGGCCATGAAAGCAAGATGCTCTGGCTGCCAATGATGAAGACCTTGTCGGTTTTAAACAGCCGGGCGATCACCCTGACTGTCTCGACAAGATCTTCAATAGTTCGAACAAACGAGTTTTGTGTCACGCCGCCATCCGCGGAAGTGCCGCGGTCTGATGGATCGCAGATCTCTCTGCAATCCGCTTCGCCGCCTTCCAGATACGACGGCGCAGAGTGTCGTCCTCAAAATTGATACCTTCCGCCAAAACGAAAGGTGAGGACAGACGCAAACGCGTCATCTCTTCGTCGCGGCTCGTCAGACGGCGGCGTACCGTAGATGGAGGAAAGCCGAGCATGTCCGACCACTCGCGAACGAAAGTGTAGCCTTCGAAACGTTGCGAGTTATGGGCCAAAGAATCCTTGGCCCTTTCGACCAGCGACGGGTCGCGACCGATCTGCCGCGCGATAAGCCGATGCATGATCAGCTTCGCGGTGTCGTTCACGTATTCCCGGTTGATCCGGACGCTCATGGCTCTCGACCAGTACCTACTTCTCAGGACGGAAAATAGGGCATCTACCCTTAAAAATCCAGCTACTCACCAATCCCCTTGGACGGGGTATGTTCCCTATCCGTTCAAGTTAGCAGTTCCCATAAGCCCGGGCAACGGGGCGGACAGCTCGAACGAGAGCCAAGATTAACGGACCGACCCGCAAGCACCCCTCCAAGGTTTTGTAGAAAATAGCAAGCGAAATCAATATGTTATTCATTATGCAGCCTGTTCCACAACGGCTAATGGCCGATACCTCGGCGGCGCCCCCAGCATTTCTTGGCATTCCCCATCCTGCTCATCCAGGCCTGCAACCAGCCCCGCCAAACGCCACGGCGTGGCTGTGCTGCCGCCCCTGGAACCACCCCCCGCCCCAGCCCAACACGCTGTCGTTTGAGGAGCTTTTGGAAGCCCACCGATTGTAAAGGGGTCATCGGACTTGGATTTTCCGTCCACCTCCGGAAGCAGCTTGAGCAACGGCAGAGCCCCCCAAGCCTCCCCCGACTGGAAACCAGGGCTTGCACCAACAATCGGGACGGCGAGAGTTGTGGTGGAAAAGCTCGTTACCTGCTGAGAGCCGCCTGAAACCGTTTGATGACGCGCTCGAACATGTCACGGACACTTCAAGTGTCTCCTTGGCACCCAATACGTATCCGTTTCGAACACGCTTGAAGGTCATAGTGCCTTTCGAATTCCAAAGCACGCAAGAGCCCGACAAGTTTAGTGATACTGATCTGGCAAATCTCTTTGCGCCCTTAGTTCACGGGCACAAATAGCTGTATCGCCGGAGGCCAGTTCCGTCCGTCTATCACGCATCTCCATCCAAGAGCGAATAGGTCGTGCTACGGCCGCCAGCAGGGTCTTTCACGAGTATCCCCTTGGCAACGAGGTCTTCGATGTCGCGTAGGGCAGTGTCCTATGAGGACTTGGTCAGCTTGGCCCACTTTGATGAGTTGAGCTTGCCCTCGAAGCCCTCAAACAGACGCTCGATCATGGTGCGCTGGCGGTCATTGAAGCTTTGATCGGCATGCTTCTTCCAGAAGCGGGCCTTCCTGAGAACCGATCCAAGAATGACGTCGGCGCGATCGAAGGCGCGATCAAGGCAATCGAGAAACCACTCTAGCCATTCCGTTATGTCGAGATCGCCCTTCTGCGTGGCTTCCAGGATAACGAGGCGCTGAGATATCCGTCATGGCCTCGACGACGCGCTATCGACGATTTTTGCGACGGTCCCGGTGGCCCAATTCAAGCGACGGGCCTTTAGCTTGGAAGGGTGTCGGCCGCGCAACATTACAATGGCTATTCGGACATTTGTAGCCGACCTACACCATTGGACGCATGAGGTTTTCTCTCCTCGTCCGAACACCGCCCTCACTTTCGGCGTCGAAAACCGCGAACTTGTCGCTCCACCTCGCTCTTTGAGGAACCATTATCAAACCGCGCAACGGCGCGGCCGAGGCGATTTTCCTCGCGAAACTCGATTTTCTTATTTTTGTAGCCGCCCCACACGCGACGGCCCCCAAACGCCGCCCAGCCGCTACGTCCGGCTAGCCTTCCACTCCCCGGATCAGCAAATTCGTAGACAGCCTCGATCACGATCGGCACGATCTCTTCGATTTGAGGTGCATGGTGACGAGCGCGTTTATCTGCCTTTTGCTGAAACTCGCTACGTTTCGCTTTCGTGTCCAATTGCTGCATAGGACCAACTCTCCCCTTCGATTAAATCATTTCAAAAGCGACTATTGGCGCTGTCCGCCGCTTGTCTGCTCTAGAATTTCATACAGGAATGTGATCACACGCTCGGCGACTTCCACCACGTCAACGCTCGTGCTGTCAACTTCAATGCGAGCTGCGCCCATTTCGAAAACCCCGTCCTGAAAAACGGCTTCTTCAAAAACAGCTCCGTAAATCGCCATCTGTTTGGAGTTTGTGACAATCCGCGATTTTCTGCCAGTTAACTGACCATGCTTAATTGCGAACACGGCATCGCGAACGATGCGATAATCCTCATTTTGCGCTGCAAGAACGTCCCGAAACTCATCGTCTTTATCCGGTACGGACACGCCAGCGGCCACCAAGGCTGCATGAAGAATTCCGACAAATGCATCGAGCGTAAGCAAGATGTTCACGGCCGAGGCCAGCCGACCGGGTTTCTCCCTGAGCAAATCAATATTTCGGCCGACAACCACGCTCAGGAAATATTCTGGCTTCACAATTACTCCTTGCCGTTTCGGCGCTCATGAACCCGGCGCAACGACCAACTCCGCGATGTCCCGCAGCGACCCCATATCAAGCTTGAATGCTTGCATGGGAGCGGGAGTGGACCGCGTGATGACAACTCGGAATTCCCACTGATATGCAAACCGAAAGTGCTTCGCGCACTGGATTGCTTCATCTTGAACGGCAGCGAATTCGACCGGGTCATCTGAAACTGAAAGCGGGTCGTAGTAGTACGCCGGTATGAGACGCACGCGTTCCACGCCTGACACCTGTGCCGCCACTGCTTTCGCAAATCTCTCGATGAAGCTGTCGAGGTCATTTATTGCCACACAAGCGTCGCTCTGGAAATCCATAAACAAGCGATAGTCGTAAACGGAAGCGCAGCACCAACAATAATAATCGCTAGTAGAAAACTCTAGCTTTCGCCCGTCACGATACCAACTCATCGTCAGTTCATTGTCCTGACGTGCTAAGCCCTCGGCGCCTGCGAAATATGAGGCAGGCCGGACAAGCAGTTCGCCTCTTTCATACAGGGCGCGCATGTGCTCGGCCTTTCCAAATTTGAAGAGCATCTTTGGCGCATTAAAATAGCTTTCGCGAGAATACTGGGAAGCATCCACCCAATCCGCCCTACGACACCAGCTTTCGTCGGCTAAGCGCCTGATTTTTTCCGGCGGGTTAGCTGATTTCTCACCGTCAAGTAATCCGCGAATGAGAAATTCCTCGGCCAATTCAGTATAGAGAGACAGGAAATCAATATTGCGGGTCGGCGAATGCATTCCATCCCGCCTTGGCTTTATCAAGGTGTATTTCCCGTCATCACCGAGCGTGATAACGTTTGCTATTACATCATGCAGTCGTTGCTCCAATTCCTCTCGGCTGAGAGCCTGCATGTATCGATTGGCACGATAATGAAATCTCTTAATCTCCAGAATAGCAACCAAACTGATTGGTCGAGGGAAACGTAGAACGTGCTCGTGCCGTCCGACGCTTGCCTTCTTTGGAGTTGCGAACGCATCCAGCATCGTCGCAAGTACTCCACGCAGTTTGAGCGCCTCCTCCACCGGCATCATTACATCGGCCCACCCCGCCGTCGCGGTCGCGCATTGAACTATTACCTCACTGCCGTGAAGGACCATGCCGTGGGCTTTGGTGAGTTGAGCCAATAGCGGCATGTAATCGTACGTTACGAAACATTCGTTCGGGTCCAACGTGATCGAATAAGGAAGTCGCGAAAGCCATTCAAAGAGCTTCAGCGCATCCAAGACAGGCATCTTCAGATCGGCGCGCTGTACGGCATTCGTGGCGCACTGGATCACAAGGTCTTCGGCGTCCAAAATTGCGCCGTGGACCTTCGTCAGTTGAGCCAGTCGAGGCATCAATTCAAGGGTCATGAAGTGTCCTGACAAGGCAAAGACGACCGGACGCGCAGACTACCAGTTGCCTCGCTTCTGGCGTTCAGCGAAGCTCATAGTCGCTAACTGGGGGAAACGATTATGCACAACTTTGCAAGCTACATGGCAGAGAGCCAGCTCCTGACGCTGGCAACGCTTATTCTGATGGTCGTGCCCTTTTCTACCAACCTTGGTACTTTGCCGTTGCTATCTCGATTGGAGTGCTGGTCGCATCTTGGATCGTACGTGCCGCATTCATGTCCTTCGCGGCGAGAGGGACCGATCGCGGTACGGGTCCTGCCAGCTAGGCCCCTTCGTCCAGCAGTGAGTGGATAAGCTCGAACAGCCCGCACGCCAACCACGCCAAGAGCAGCGCCAGCGAAAGACAAAACCGTCCGTTTGCGCAGATGGACGTCAGCGAGGGTGAGTGCACCACCACGGTCTTAACTGCTCGTGGCTATGAGCCTGACATGGAAAGCAATCCGATGATCTGGCTTCATGTTGAAGTTGACCCGGTGATTTTCCTGCTGCTGCTTTCGGCAGTCAGGGTTCACCTTCGATAAGGTATACGGGGCCGGGAGACCGGCCCCGTTTCTTTTGACTTGCATTCGGCGAATGTGATTACGCGACCTCTTGAGCCTTCAAGGCCTCGCGCACCGCCACTCCGAGCGGGGTCGGAATGTATCGGATGCCCTTGTAGCTTCCTTCAAAAAAGTACTCGCGCCGTCGCACAACCAGCGCGTCAATGGGCGAGGCGAGATGTGGGAAGAGGGGTTTGAGCCTGCGCGAAAGGGCGATGGTCTCTGGCCGAATGCTGTACCGCGCGTCGCCGTGAGACATGCTGCATGAGTCGTCTCCGTACAGCAGGCCAAGTCGGATGTGCTTAGGCACGGTTTGAACGATCTTTACCAGCCGCTCAATCAACTGCGGATCGAAGTCGCCTGCCGCCGCCGGGGGCGCTTCAGGCTTCAGTCCGCCGGTAAAATGATGGATCGACGCGTTTGGAGCGGCGCTCTCGACAGCAATGCAGATCGAACTCGCTAAGGCGGGATCGTCAAAATGTACCGTTACCAGTTCCATGATGGCCCTCCAGTTCTTGGTAGGCCAACTGAATATCAAACGATGAATGCCTTCAAGCGATTTTTGGATCAATTTTGGCACTTCAGGGGGCGAGAAACGGCATCCTGTCTCGGCCAGCCAAGGTGCGGCGCGCGCCCCTATATTGATTTCTCGTTCCGACGCCCAATCTGCTCCAGTCATCCAGCCCCCGATCTGTTGCTCCACTTCCAGTTAATCCCTAAAGGGATTTAACTGGAGCGGAGCAGATCAGGTGCGCCAGTCGCTCCGGTTCTGCTCCGGTCAACTGGAGCAGCCAGCGCCCCTAGTCGTCGTCGGCCACCTCAATGAACTTCTTCGGCTTGCGGCGCTCATCAGGCCGCTCGACCTCGACCAAGGCGCCCGTCTCGCGCCATGTCTTGAGCAGCGCCACGACTTTAGCCCGGTCCTGCTTGTCGGTAAGGCTGAGACCCAGCGTTTTCGCGACTGCGATGCCAACCCAGCCGTCCGCCCGTTGGTCGGCCCGCCACTGGCCCTGCTTGATCGCCAGCGCGCACCGCTCAAAATCCGACGCCGTAACCCCGGCCAGCAGGTCAGGCCGCTCCCAGCGCGTCGCAACGCCGATATCGTCGCCCTTCAGATGATCGAACGGATTGCCGCTGACCCGGCTCAACGGGTTGTTGTCGAGATCGACCGAAACCAGCTCAAACCAATCCCGCTTGTCGGCTGGCTCGGTTAGGTTGGCCTTGTCGGCATAGGCTGAGAAATACAATCCATGATGATCGACGCCTGCGTTCTTAGCTTCAGCTTCGGTCATGCTATTGAGCACGCGGGCGGAGCGGCAACCGTCCGTCAGCGCGACGCCGCCGCGCGCGCTCTGCACCGTAACCTCCTGCTCGCCCTTCCGAACGTGGTGGACCAACTCAACGGCGCAATTGCCCTTGTCGGCGACTTTGTCCCATTCCTTCACCACCATGTCGATGGCGTTATTGTCGTTCTCCGGAACCTTATGCGACGAAATGAACGGATCGACGATCACCACGTCGATGCCGCGCTCTTCGATCTCTGCAATCAGCGCGTCCACGACTGGCGTGCAGATCACGGTGTCGCGGCCTTCCGTTTTGGCGATGACGAGGGGGCGTTCGCGGCCGTGATCGACAAACAGCCGATCACCAAGATGATGTTCAGAGAGTTCAAACTGCTTAGCGGTGGTTTGTATGCGGCGCGTCGTTTCCATGGCAGGGTCTTCGAGGTTGAAGTGCCAGACGCGAAGCTGCTCTGAAGCCGTGCCGAGTAACGCCTGGCCTGAGACCATCGAGAGCATTTCGGTAATGATGAGCGACGATTTGCCGAGAGCGCCCGGCGCAACCGTGGCGCTGACATATTCACTTCGCCGCGCGACGAACCAACCATGACCGGGGTTTCGATGGATGATGCCTTGCGAGTGCATCAATTCAAGCCCCTCCTGGCGACCGCACATGTCGCACGTCGCGTCCTCCTTCAGATCGGTCGCAGCCGCAAAGGATTCCTGCACTGTCCCACCGCGACACGCGCCAAGATGGCCGGGATCCGATTCACCCTCTGCCGCCAGAATTAAGACCTTCTTGGCAAGGCATGCCTTCATCGGAGGGGTCCGCCTCGGTTCGGGCACCATCCAGACGCATCGTCCAGAACACTTCGCAGCTCAGTACACACTTTAGTAGGCCCTATGATGCTACTCCACGAAATAGAATCTGTTGGTGCCAGCTCCGACTCACCCAGCCAGTGTTTCGGAAAAATGCAATCCGGCGATCCTTGGCGCGTGCCTCGGGTGAGTGTGGCAGTCGGATTGGCCATTTTGGCTCACTCAAGTCTCCAAGCGCGTCAGCTTGTCGACAGCTGATCCTAATAGAGGGAGAACAGAGAGCGGATCTGCTCAGGATTGCGAACCGACCCAAAGGGAGGGGATATGGACCCATTTAACAGCATCAACCCATTCGACCGGGCTGCTTACAACGACGCGGTGACACAACCGCAACAGCAGCAAGCGGAGTTTGAGCCGTACTTGGATGAAGTCCCGCAGCTTGATACCACTGCCGTCGCAGGGGTTCCTGTTTCTCCAGATCGCTACTATCCTCATCTGCCTGACGAAGACCGTAGACTTACCGAGGCGTTGGAACTTGGGGCCAGCGGTCCTCATCCCGAAGACGCAGTCACCAGAGGCGTCGGGCACGTCGCTGCGCAGCACAACGCGCGGGAGGCTTCGAGTTGGCCGAGCGAGCTGACTGCGGAAGGTCACGATCAGGATTCGCTGCGAGGGATGATCGGCGAATCCGTCCTAGCATCGTCTCTCAAGCCAACCGCGCACGATCACCAAGCACCGGATCTCGGAGAAGCCGTTCGTCACTTCAACTGGAGCGACGGCTACCAGCCGGCTCCGAACGAGCTGACCGGGAGCGCCCCCCTTTCAAGTCACGCGCCCCTCATGGGTGAGGATTACAGCGGGCAGTTGAGGCCTGCGAAGAGGCAGAGGACGCTAAGCCATGCGGAACTGGATGCCATTGAGCGCCAGCTGAGCGAGCCGGGCAATTCAATGGCTCGTGTGCTGATGGAAAACGCCGGCGCACCGTCGCCTTTCGGGCCAGCGGTCGGTTCACCATTGATCCTTCCTGAGGAAGGTTACGATCAGGATCAGCTGTGGGCGATGGTGCAAGACGCCGGCCCATCATCGTCTCTCGAGCCAACCGCGCGCCATGAGCAGACCCTGAATTTAGGAGCGGTTGTCCATCCCTTCAACTTCAGGCAGGGCAACCAGCACGCGTCGGCTGCGCTTGACGGTAGCGGCATCCCGCCGAGTCAGGACAGCCGACCAAACAGCTTTATCGTTCACAATGACCGCTACACGGCGCTATTCGTGCCCGCGGCGGCGATGAGGCCAAGCACCCCACTCAATGCGCCAGGCCCTGCCATTCCTCTCGGATCTCGACAGGAATACGTTCCGCAGCCCAGCGCACAGCCAGCGAATCGAGTCTCACCAGCGCTGCTTGGACGTTCGATGCAGCAAGCCGCCCCGGCGTCCTCCAGGGCTGACAGGACATCCCCGGCGGCCCGCGAAATTTATGCTGCATCATTCGCTGTTCCCGAGAATTTTTCGCACGGCACCCAACCCGCCTCGGACACGATGCGTTCGAAGCTCGGCCGCTGGGGCCTCTTGCCGGACGCGGCGCAGCCGGAAAAGCAATACAACATTCGCGGCGAGCTCTACACCGCCCTCCTGGGGCCGGGGGGGCCCAATGACGTTCGGCTCATCCATCACCCACGAGAGTAGACGCCGCGCACACTCCCGACGCTAGCAGCCCGTCCACATAGGTCCGGTATTGGGCTTGTTAATGGGCCATAGCTTGCTCCAGCGACGATTGCGTGCTTGGCTCGGGACCGGCTGTGCGGGAGAGCGCTACTCGGCCCGATTAACTTGCGCCATCATCGCTGTGCGGCTCCTCGGCGAGCCGCATAGCCATCGCCCTTTGATCTTTGCCGAGAGCCGGGACCAAGCTGCGAAGAACACCTACGGTGTTATTGCCGTTGCGTTTTACAGCATTGCCATTAATCAGGGCCTCCTCAAGTCCCGAGACAGGGGAAATCCTCGGAGTAAAGAGGCTGCTTCCGGCGCCCTGTTGAACACGCGTGACTGCTTTTCGTCCTCGAGCCGGGCCTCGAGATGGAGGCCATCAGCGCGGATGTAGACGTAGCGTTTCGCCGACGCGCTTCTGGCACGCGGTGTGCTCGTCGAGCTAGCCATCCCTAGGCGACCGATCGCCGAGGCCGACAATCCGGCAGCATCCTTGCCGAGCAGCGCAGCCAGCGCTTCCGAGGCGTCGCCAGTCGAGATCCCCTTCAGGTAAAGGATAGGCAGCAGCGTCTCGATCAACTTCGAACGGCGTATGTAGGGTGGAAGGATCATCGACGGTGAGAACCGGATGCGGTCGGGAATCGGAGGCGACCCCCTGGCGATCGCGCACGCGCGGCTGGCGGATAGCGACCGGACCGATACTGGTCGTCACCTCCCCCTCTGGCAGGTGACCGTGCCGGGCGATGCGCTGGTGGCCGGCCGCGGTCCTTCAAATCGGGATGCTTGCCGAGATAGTCCGCGACCTCGGCTTCGATCGCCTGAGCGAGATGGACGTGCCCAGTTGCGCAAGACTTTTGTGAGTTGATCGGCGACGGTTCCTGGCGGAATCAACTTGATAATGTTGTCTTTGGATAGGGCATATCGGTCCTTCGGTGAAGAAGTGGAGGCGTCAAGCACCCACGATATGCCGCCTTTTCGATTCCCGCCGTCACCAACTTTCGGCGATCTCGACCGAAACTGCTACCTCCATCTAAGTCATATCGTTCATCATGTGTGAACGCCTTCACGTCGCACTTGATCCGAGACAAGTCGTAGACCAAAGCTCGTTTACGCAAGCCGGCGAGGCGTTTCGGACTTCCTGCCGGCCTAAATTGACGATCGCAGCACCAAATCTATGCCTTAGCTGATCCAAGCCTTCACGGCCGATCCGGCCACCCGGCCGGGGTCATAGGCCCGTCTGGCCTCGGGCGAGGGATCAATTTCACGAGGCGTTTGCTTGTCCCCGTCTGCGGCGGTGAGGATAGATGAACGCCGCATCGAAAGATGCCTCGGCCAGTGGCACAGGGCGTGCAGTGCGTTTGTTGCGTGGGAAATTTCAGTGTCCCGGCTCAGGCATAAAGGGCGCGGCGTATTTTCGTGACACGAGTGTCGTCTTTCCTTGGGACACCCGACGCGATTTCGTAACAGGTCAATGTAGGAGGAACTGTTGATCCACGAATTACCTCCGCAACAGTCCAGGTTCCTCGTTCGAAGGGGGACCACCGGCTGGATGGTTTATGATCGAGAACGCAAGGGGCCGGCGCTGTTAAAGGACCACAGCTTGGCCGAGAAGCTGTCCAAGGAACGGGCCGAACAAATAAGGCAGGCACTGGTCGATGGTTCGATTAACTGCTGGCCGTGATCCCTTGAGGTGAGCCTTATTTAGGAAAATGAAAGTCTATCCTGCGTTCAGCTCCGCTCTGGGGTCTCCACGCGGAGAACATAGCCATTCGTTCATGCCCCCCAGCCGGGCCTGGTGAGTTTGGCGATGATCTTGAGAAAATCGGCCTGCGAACAGCTGGGGCGTCGGACAAACCCACAGGCTTGTCCTTGCTTTCTGGCAGCATCAGCCGTTTTGCAAAGGCCTGTCCGTCACCCGCTAAGCACCAGACCGAGATGCTGGACCATGGAGTCCAGCCGCGCCGTGCGTCGCGCGGATGACGCCAATATCCCGTCGGCGAAACGCTCAGTGAAGATCTGGCGTCCGCACGACGGCGTCGCAGCGGAAGCGTTCGATGATCACCACGAGCTCTACGAACGCGGCGCCAGCGACAGATCGGTCACGCGTCGGCGTTTTTGGATACGCCGTGGAATCGTCCCGCACCTGCCACTCAACTTTCATCCAGCAGCGCTTACAGTCTCGGGTTGATGCAGCGAGGCCGACCTTTGGACCATCCGGGCTGGATGCGCCGACGTGGTTTTGCAGCAAAATCGGCGATCTGCTGCCGATGGCGCCATGGGGCCGTTCTTCGTTGTAGTCTCCACTTTTTCTTGGGCGTCCGCAAGGCTGAGGAACCGGTGCGTGTTGAGGCATTCGACCCGGAAGGCGCAGTCTTCGATGAACGCGTTGTCGGTTGGCTTACCGGGCTGGAGAAGTCCAGCGTGACACCGCGTTGGTAGGTCCAGAGGTCCAGATCGCGCGACACGAACTCGCTGCCTTCATCGACGCGGATCGTTGCCGGGAACCCCAATTCCTTGCAGGCGCTTTCCAGGATCGCCACGACGTCGCTGCCGCGGAAGGTGAACCGTGGCGCCAGTCCTGCAGCATCTCCTCGTGGAGCGACAGCCGAGATCCTCATCGGTAGCAGCCGCTACCGAAAGGGATGCACAGATTGAAAAAAAATCGAGGTTGTGACCGAGACGCGATTAAACGACCCCACCAATTTATGCAGGAGATTGCACGGCTCAGGTTAGTTAGCTTGCAGGGTGCTAGCGACTTTGGGGAGATATGTCAGTGTTGATCGTTGAAACTATTTTGAAGCCAGACCAGTTTGGCGGTATTGGACTTTTCTCCGCTACTCTTTTGCCTAAAGGTGCATTGATTTGGATTCATAACCCAATCGTTGACATTGCCGTGACACCTGAACAGTACGCAACTTTACCTCGAACATTTCAAGCTTTACTTGATAAGCACGCCTATCCAAGAGACCTCGACGTTGATGATGGTGTTTTAGAGTACAATGCTGACAACGCTCGTTTCATGAATCACAGCAATCAACCAAACACATACCAAGACGATCATTGCCGAATTTTCACAGCCCGAGACGTACAGCCGGGTGAAGAACTAACTTGCGATTACTTGTCTTTCGATCCAAGGTGCGACTTATCGTGGGTTAAAGTGCTATCGCCGAATGTTGGTGCCGGAGCGGGCTAGGCGACAGTGGATTGAGTCGGGTCTGCGACTTCGATTCCCGTTGGCTAATTTAACGCGGGAGAGTTGCGTCAACTGGTTGTGGCCATCGACGCGACGCAGCTTTTCTCGGCGGCCTCGGCGAGCTTGAGGATCGTAGCGAGCCTTGTTCGAAAGACATCCCTTGAACGGTGCGCCGGAACGCGCTGGCCAACGCGCTTTCAATGAGGTTGGTAGTCCCCTCATGTGGAGTCCTCTAAATGTGTAGCGCCAGTCAAAGACTTCGTTACCGGCGCGCTTTTCCGCGAATGTCGGCAACGAGTCCTGGCAGTGACAACACTGGGCTGCTGTTATGTTCTCCTGTGATTTTCCGGGGTAATTGATGAGGCGCTTCATGAAGAAGTAGATCCTGGAAAGCGAACGCTTAGCCCGAATACTTCGATGACGCCATTGACGAGAGCGGCCCTGTTCGGGTGATCGACGTATTTCTCGATTCGCTCGGTTTGGCTGAGATGCGCTTCGAGGTTGCGGAGCCAGCGGGCAGCGTCGCGCCCCCACTTTGCTCCTCGAACTCTGCCAAGAGATGGACTTATTGGCAACGACGAGGCGCCGCCACCGATGGCAGCAAGTTCAATGCCGTGAACAGCCGGGACAGGAACTTCACGTGCACGAAGATGGAGCGACGGCGTGCTCAGTTGGAGGAGAGCGTCGCGCGCTGAGTCAATTCGACGCGACCAAGCGCCAGGAGCCGGTGGAGGCGCTGGCCGCGAAGGAGACAAGGCTTGCCCAGAAGCTGACAAAGCTGACAAGCTTGTTGGCTACGAGGAAGCGCCTGCTGCTTGGTGATCTTCGCGGTCAGGGCCAGACCTAAATCGTAGGCGGCAGTTCCGCTTATGGCAACAATTCTCGTGCCATCAGCAGATCTCTCAGCAACGATCTGCTGGCCCCACACGGGAATTCCTTTGCTGCTGCTCAAGGCGGAGAGTGGCGCCGGAACGGTTAGGCAGCGCCTTAAGCGACGAAGAAGTATCGAGCTCGAGCAATCCGGCAACGGAGGCCTCAGGTGATCTTCCTTGAGCTATTTCAGCTAGGGGACTGGTTTGAGGTACAACCTTGTTCACCTCACGGATCTCGGCGGCGGTAGCTGACCCTAAAATGCTCGATCCGCGTGGTCGGAATCATGGAATTGCTCCGGAAGCATTGCTGGAGCGGAGACACCACCGGGTGATGCAGCGGGAGAGGAAGTCACGGCCCTTATCGACGTGATACCAAGTAAACGACCTCAATGGCGCCTAACGACAAACGCGCAGCCCCGCTGGAATTCGGAGCCGCCGGCTCGCATCCTAACCCGACATAATCCGATCATCTGAACGATGCTTGGCAGCCTTGCCGCCGTCTCACGGGAGCACCCGATCACGCCTAAGCCTGATCAACGAAAGGTGTGATCTCTCGCTTGCGCAGAGCAAGCACCGCCCCCCGACCGGCCTTTCGAACCGGTTCACTGCTCCGTGGTATCTCCGCCTACGCACCTCTTGATGAAACTCCTCCTGGACTCCCCAACGACCTTCTGATCGATCGCCTGCTTCAGGCAGTCGCGTCGATCCGCGTTGCATCGAATCGTGCTTGCACTCCGAGGTAAGTCATTTCGCTTTGTGGTTGGAATTTTCGTCGCGGTCCGGCGCCCTTAAGTTGTTTGACGAAGTCTTGCTGAAACACAGTGCCGCTAAACTTCCTGTTAGGTAATTAGCCCTGTTCTTTTTTATCGCACAGACAATCAAGTCAACCAAACGGCCATTGAGCTTTGGAATTGGCGCAGTCTGTGAACGGGCTCATATCGAAGAGCCATCTGACGGGCGACGATCACCTCGAAAATCCGCGGTGGAATATCTGTCAATTCAAAGTCAATCGATGGGGGTGATCATGCCCATCATACTGGACTTGCTCTATCGCGAATATTGCCGCGCCCGTCTCGCTGAAATGCGCAAGCAGCTTCTGATCGCAGCTGAACGCTTTGAAGCACTCGAAGCGGACTACCTTATTTCGGATCAGAGTGACGACGAGAGGGCGGCGGCATACCGCAAGACCGATCGCGGCGCGCCGCATTGAAGCAGCCAAGACCGGCAATCTCTCCCGCGTGGTAGTGGCCAAGCAATTCAACAGTCTGGGAGACAGCGATGAACACACCCGAATGCTATACCTTCACGGTGACCTGCGTCTCGTGCCTGACCATCATAGGAATGATGGTCGTTGGGGTGTGGTGAGCATGACTGTCTGCTGAAGCGGTAGCTTTAGCGAGTGCGAAACGAAGTTGGTCGGCACGCCTCGCTTTGCCCACCGGACGAGATCAGCGTCTGGAAAAACGCCGCTCGCGGGCCTTGTAGAGATGGTCGCTGATCAGTTGCCGCAGCTTGGCCCGGTCGTCGAATTCGAGCTGGACAGCGAATGGGACGATGCCGGTAGGGCACGCCATCGCTGCGATGCAGGCGCGCAAGATCATTTTCGTCGTCACCAGCGTGAGCTGCTCGCGCTGTGCCTCCGCTGCAAGCGCGGCGAGTTCCTCGCGCGAGAACATGTGATGATTGTCGAAGCGGCGCGTGCGCGCGACTTCGATGCCGCTGGCCTCCAATGTGCGGAGGAAGTGCTGGGGATCGCCGATTCCGGCGAAGGCGAAGACCCGCTCGCCGAGCAGCTGCGCGAGCGAGGCCGCATCCGGCTTCAGGCGCGCGCGCAGCTTGGGCTCGTTGCGTTTGGCGACCTCGGCGGCGACATCGTTGGCGGCGAGTCTGGCTCTCGTCTTGCCAAATTCATAAAAAGGTCCGGCCGCGCCGACGTCCTCTCGAGAGGAAGCACTGCTTGAAGCCGGAAAACTCGCTTAGGCTGGATTCCATCAACTCGCCACGCGGGAGTGTCGTCGGGACTGCCGTGCTCTACCCAGTTTCGTTCGGAAATCTCGCGAATTTTCGTGCCACAAAAGCGCTCGCTGCCGACCCTCGAGACCCGGAGTCAGCCGTCATGACGTCATCGGGCACCGTATCCCAGAATGTGCGCAGCAGTTTTTGCTTGAGTGTGCCTTCGTCGTGCTCCGGCTTGAAGAACCAGCGCGGCATCTTCAGTCGAAGTCCTGGCGTTAGGCCGAGGGGCACCGTACCCGACCAAAGACCTCGGCGAATCTTGCTCAATCTCGCAGTTACTCACCCAGCAAACGCTCGACCAACTCCCAATCCCTGCAAAGATGGCCTGCGAACTGATTCTGATATTGTCTGATCATACGCAGATTGTGCCGCTTGACGTCGGAGCCGCAGATGTGCTGTTCACCAACGCACTTGATGACGATCGCCTGCGGCTCGATCTTTGCCCCTCGGTTCACTTTCGCACGTAACGAGGAGGTAGAAAGCCGCAATGTTGTGAGACCGCGCGCCGCAGCGTAATCGAGGGGCTCGTAATAGCATAAGACGAAATATCTGTAATCCTTGAGATCGCGACTGTAGTCTGCCCCGAAGTAGCGCAAGTGAAGTGCCGTTCCAAAGCGATAGAAAACAGCAAGCCCGGTTATCTCGTTGTTGCACTCGGAAATTGCTGCGGCACCGAACTGCGACACACCCGCCTTTCTCTGCCCGGCGAGTATCCTTTCCATCCAGTCGCGACCCTGGGTGCTTCCGTGTCGAGACCTGTTTTGGGTTATGAGATCAGCGACTATGGAGTCATCGAGTTCTTCGGCTGAGGCCCATCCGATCTTCCCCCCGGCTCGCCGGAACGCCGCGACTTCAGACTTGCTTTGATTACGATCATGCGCGCACGAGGCCGCCATCATCCCGGCTACCCCTGTATCCGGCACTTCTAGATACGCTTCGGCAGAATGCAAAACGACCGTACCCCCAATGTGCTCCGCGAATTCCACCGCCGCCGGGTAGGGCATGTACGGCACTACAACGCCGGCATATCCCCGCTCCTGAGCATAGTTTAGAGCGCTGCGTCCCAACTCGCCTAAAGCCTCATACCTTCGCCTGCCCTGAATGCAGGGTATCTCGTTGTGGGTGTTGCGCCGACCACCCAGCCAGAGAAAACTTTGTTGCCAAGGGCCGGGAATTCCAGCCATGCAATCTGGCAGGAAGAACAAACCAGGTGATTGGTCTCCCTCCCAAAGCGTGCACGCAGCCACGACTCCGGCCGCCCCGCGGACCGCAAGCACGTCCGTTGCGCCGAGCGAATGTTCGAGCGCTCGCAGCCACCGGTAGCTGTTATAAAAATTGTTATCACCGACGAGGGCATCCCATTCATGCTCGTCAAAGCCGCATAGACCTTCCGCGACCGCTGAGGAGAACGGGACTAACAACTTGCTCCTGAATGGTACAAACGTCATGGGTGTCGCCCCGCATGGCGTGGGACACGGACGCCTTCAATGATGATCGCGTGCGGGCTTTGGAGATATGCATGTAGCTCCGTGGGAAGCTGATCTATACGGGCGCATGTGGGCACAAACAGTTCTCTCCATTTCAATG
Source organism: Bradyrhizobium sp. BRP23 (assembly GCF_020194135.1). Lineage (NCBI taxonomy): Bacteria > Pseudomonadati > Pseudomonadota > Alphaproteobacteria > Hyphomicrobiales > Nitrobacteraceae > Bradyrhizobium > Bradyrhizobium sp. BRP23. The sequence continues at coordinate 106,932 of NZ_JADYVW010000019.1, forward strand.
ATCGGAACCCGGCTTGTGCTAATGAACTCTCCAAAGAGGGAGCGGGCCAATGCCATGCAAATACGCCGCCTTGTTCTCCATTTTTGCAGAACTCGACCTTAATACGCCCACCTTCTAAATATGGGTTCTCAGGATCGTCTACGACGAGCCTGAAGCCACAGGGTTCGTACCAGTTTGGATGTGGATTGTAAGCTGGATGAGTGGACAACGATATCAAGCGCCCGCCAGGACGCAACAGTTCGGCCATTTCGGCGCACATGCTGTCCAGCTCACTTTTGGTGGCGGCATAGGGCAGCACATAGGATGCAAGTACCAAGTCGAATTGGGCTGCCATGTTGGCATGGAGATGAGTGACGAAGGAGAGATTGATCCCCTCTTTTTCTGCGCGACGCCGCGCGTAGTTTAGCATGCCTGGCGCCGGATCATATCCTACAACAGAGGCTGCTCCGCGTTGCTTAAGTATTCGCGAATATGCCCCCGCGCCGCACCCAAAATCGAGGATGGAGAAGCCATCAACGTCACCCATCACCTCTAGTACGCTCGGCACTTCGATGTATTTTTGAAGGGGCCATTCAGTCATATTCTCGTGCAGACTTGCAAATTCATCGAATTGGGCCGCGCTGTCGGACACGGACGCGCCTCTCGAGGCGCCGTCCCCGTGTTGGCACGAACCCAGTGTTTTTTCTTCGGGTGACGGGCAAGAACCGCCGGACAACGCAACTTTGGCTGGGAACGGTGAGGATGCGAGACTCATGCTTCGATCCGTTCTGACCAGACCGAAACTGTCTTAGATCTGTCGAGATATTTTTCGTAGAGTTCTTCGAGCATTTTCTTGCCGACGACGGCGAGCTCAGCTTGATAGGCTTTGCGATCGGTCACCTCAATGCGCTCGATATAGTCCCACGGCCCGCCTGATATGCCGACGCCGGTTTCCGTGATGCGGTGCGTCGAATAGCTGACGATAGTCTTCAATTTACTGGCGACGACATAGTCGACCTCGCGTTCGAAGCGTTCATACTCCGCTGCGCTGACACCCGGCTTCAGTGCGGCAAATACAAATCGGACAACAGCCATTTTCGATCCTTCTCGTGTCGCGGCATATCAAAATCCAAGTGGCCAGCTCTGAGCCAAGAGAGTCGGCAACGATCGCCTCAGTGCATTCCAGGGCGCACTTGCGCTGGCCCCTTAGCTGATGGACATCGCTCGGCGAAAATGCTCACACCAAACGCGCAGAGCGCCTCGTGCCCTAAGGGAACACATCGGTGAGGGTGCTCCGAGAACATGAGCGATGGTGGGCACGCGTTCGATGATTGCCGATTGCCGTCCGTGATGCTCGGCGCACTCCTAAGCATCGCTACCACTCTCAGGGCGTGAATAAGGGCCAAGTGCTGTACAGCACGAACGACAAAGGCAATCGCGCCGCACCCGGCGGGCTTTCAATTCACGGCCTGTCGATGGCCTTGATGTGATTAGCCGAGCAAGGGCCATATGAACTCCGGGCTGCGCTATCTGCCAGACGGCCACATTGAAACGAGTTTGCGCAGGACCTCAGCAAAGTGCGTGCCACAAACGGCTTATGCCACTTGCGTAGCAGGCGGACAAAACAACCACTTCACGCCGTACGGCGGAATACTTGCGGTCTTGTCGAATTTCGCACATGCACGTCTTGATCCACACACGGCTGAATATGATCAGCCGGCGACTGCGCGGCAGCGCCCTCTTCGCGGGCTTCCACCACGCCGATAAAATAACAAGGCGAAATGGGTGGACCGAATGTATCACACGATGAATGTGAATTCCTCTCGGCTACTCACCACACCGGAGCGATGTTAGATCGGGCAACGAGGTCGATGGGGAATGTCAGTATCTGGCCGAGTGAGCGAACATTCTGGGCCCCGCGGCTCCATTTAGGCGCCGAGCCATCGTCAGCAGAAGTCCCCCGGAATGCTTGATCAGCGTGATGATATACGTCTAGCAGCGTGTCCGGGAACCGGCCCAAATAGCTTGTAAAGTCGTTCGGTACTGGCATGCAAATTGCCAGCTCCGTGGCTAGCCAAATGGGGGGATTCATTGACCTGCCAACCCCTCTAGCTTGCCGCCTGACTCGAAAGACGATGTGGTTCAACGCTAGTTGCGGAGCATATTGACCTGCATGTGCGGAATTGTCGGCATTGTGGGACGCCGTCCGGTCTCCGAGCAATTAATCGTTTCCCTGAAGCAGCTAGAATATTGTGGCTATGACTCTGCAGGCGTGGCAACGCTGGAAGGCGGTCATTTCTACCGACAGCGTGCCGAGGGCAAGCTCAAGGCGTTAGAGAACCGCCTGCGCGCCGCGCCGGTGTGGGGGCATACCGGCATCGGGCATACCCGCTGGACCAGCCACAGAAAGGCGAGCGCGAAGAACGCCCATCTGCATGCGACTGACAATGTGTCGGTCGTTCATAACGGCGTAATCGAAAATTATCCTGAGCTGCGCGCCGAGTTGGAACGAAAGGGTGCACAATTCGCCTCCGAGACGGATACAGAGGTAGTCGCTCACATAGTCGAATCCCATTTGATCAAGGGCTATTCGCCTCAGGACGCGGTGAAGGCTTCGCTGCCCAAACTGGGTGGTCCGTTCGCGCTGGTTTTTCTGTTCAAGGGCTACGACGATTTATTGATCGGGGCCTGCAATGGGTCGCCGCTTGCTATCGGCCATGGCGACGGAGAAATGTATCTGGCGTCGGATGAGATTGCACTTGCGCCTTTCACGGAGCGCATTACCCATTTGGAAGACGGCGACTGGGCCGTTCTGACCCGCAACTCCTTCACGATCTACGACATGCAAGGCGTCATTGCCCATCGCGAGGTACTGAAATGCAGAGCCTCGCCGGCTCTCATCCGAAAGGCAAATTATCGTCCTTTCATGCTCAAGGAGATCCACAGGCAACCGAAAGTCGCCGGCCATACGCTGGCGCGCTATGTCGACGCGTCGGCCGATCGCGTCGCATTCCCTCAGACGCTGCCATTCGACTTCAATGACATTGGCCGAATATTGATCACCGGCTGCGGCACCGCACGCCATGCCGGCCACATCGGCAAATACTGGTTCGAGCGGCTGGCCCGCATCCCCGTCGAGGTCGATGTCGCTTCCGAATTACGCTACCGGGAACCGCCCTTGCGCGAGCGCGATCTCGCCATCCTCATTTCGCAATCCGGCGAGACGGCTGATACGCTGGCTGCGCTGCGTTTTGCCAAATCTCAGGGACTGCGCACGCTCTCCGTAGTCAACGTGCCGAGCTCGACAATTGCGCGAGAGAGCGAGACCGTGCTGCAGACGCTGGCCGGCCCCGAAATGGGCGTCCCCTCGACCAAAGCCTTCTCGTGCCAGTTGATCGTGCTCGCGGCTCTTGCGATCGCCAACGGGAGAGCGCGTGGTGAATTATCCCGGGCCACCGAGGCCACGCTCGTACAGGAGTTGCTCGAAGTTCCTCGCCTGATGACAGCTGCACTTGCAACCGAACCGCAAATCGAGAAGCTCGCGCGGGAGGTCGCCAAGTCGCGTGGCGTGCTATGTCTCGGTCGCGGCAGCTCCTTTCCGCTGGCGCTGGAAGGAGCGCTGAAGCTGAAAGAAATCGCCTATATCCACGCCGACGGCTATGCTGCGGGCGAGCTTAAACACGGTCCGCTTGCGTTGATAAGCGATGGTGTGCCTGTCGTGGTGATCGCCCCTTCCGACTCGCTGTTCCAAAAGACGGTCTCAAACATGCAGGAAGTTGCAGCAAGAGGTGGCAACATCATCCTAATAACCGATCCAAAGGGAGCCGAGGCGGCCTCTGTGAACTCGCTCGCGACCATCGTATTGCCTGACATGGGGGCAAGCTTTACTCCGATAGTTTATGACATTCCGATGCAGCTCTTGGCGTATCATACTGGGTTGCTGATGGGCACAGATGTTGACCAGCCACGCAATCTCGCTAGGTCTAAGTCGGTCATTGTCGAATAGGTTGCCTTGATTATCGCCGACCCGACGCTCACCACCAGAATATCGGCGTACTTCGAGCGGGTTGGTGACATCGGTCAAGTTGCGTCGAGCGCGCCGCAGCTTGACTCTCCCTTTGAACCTAAGCTGAACTGCAAGACGCCGGCCTTGGGCGATACCCCGCTCAGCACTTTACGTGACGCAATCAGCATCGCGCCAACCCTTCTTGGCGTGACCATCCCGCATAACGACCAACGCTTCATGGCATCGGGGCGCCGTCTTTCAAACGGCGCTCAAGATCTTCCGGTTTTCTTCCCAAATGCAGGAACTTGCCGGCGCCGCGGCTGTGGCGTGCTCATCTGGGCGGCGACGACCTCCCCGTCATTCATTGGCTGCACGATCGACCTGTTGGTAAGTGTGAGGAGCAGCCAGAGCGCAAGTTCAAGAAGACAGAATTGACGTGCCGACTGACGTCAATGAGATTGTCGATCACGTCAGCTGCGCCGGACCCTTTCGCTTCATTCTGCGTGTGCAGTGTTTTGCGAAAAGATCATGCTCAAACAATTACCTAAAGCGCAATGACGATTTCTTCCTAATCTCATCGCCCTTTCAGGCGGTGTTCCTAAATAACCATGCAGCGAGCGTTGTGGCCGCAAGGGCCCCAATCAGTTGCGCGATGATGAAGGGAACAACGCTACTCGGAGCGATACCGGCAAAGGTGTCGGACAGCGATCGTGCGATCGTCACCGCGGGATTGGCGAACGAAGTGGATGCGGTGAACCAGTAGGCGGACGTTACGTACAAGCCAACGGCGTAAGGAACCACAGCGGGAGTTCGGCTCGCGCAGCCGAAGATCGTGACGAGCAAACCGAACGTTGCGGCGGCTTCTGCGATCCACTGTCCTGCTCCGGTTCGTTGTGTGAGCGAGACTTGCCAGAGCGGAATATCGAACATCAAATGTGCCGCAAAGACCCCCGTGAGCGAACCGGCAATCTGCGCGAGAATATAGGCCCACAGGGCTCGCCACGTCAGTTCGCCTCGCAAGGTCAAGGCCAGACTCAGCGCGGGATTGAAGTGCGCTCCCGACAGCGGCCCGAAGACCAGGATCAGGACGACCAGGATCGCACCAGTGGAGATGGTGTTGCAGAGAAGCGCGAGCGCGACGTTGCCGCCGGCGAGCCGCTGCGCCATGATACCGGACCCGACCACGGCAGCGAGAAGGAACGCCGTGCCGAGCCCCTCCGACACAATGCGTCGTCCCATGGACGGCATCAGAATTGTCCGAGCGGCGCATTTCGTAGGACCGATCTCCTCAAGTCCGCTCTTTCGCGCCATTTCATCTCGCCGGTCATCGGGTTGCATTGAGTGTTCCTGCACAAGGGACATTTTGGCTGCTCGACCGCTTGGGCCGCTCACGCTCGTCGCAAGGATGCAATGAAGCGGCTCAATTCAGCGGTCAACTCAGAACTGCTCTTGGACAGCGCCTGCGCCGACTGCAGGACGCCGCCTGCCGCTGTATCCGTGGTTGCGGCGCCATGGGCGACCTGGCTCATTCCGCTCGCAACCTCCGAGGTTCGCGCGGCGGTCTGCTGGATGTTGTGCGCAATCTCGCGCTTTGCCAACAGCTGCTGTTCAACAGACTCCGACACAGCACCCGAAATCTGCGAGATGCGGTCGATCGTTGCGCTAATGGAAACGATTTCAATCACCGATTTGCGGGCGACCGACTGCATCGCGCCGATTTGCGCAGCAATCTGCGAGGTGGCATCAGAAGTCTGATCCGCCAAAGCCTTGACTTCCTGCGCGACCACCGCAAAGCCGGTGCCGTATTCGCCCGCACGTGCGGCTTCAATCGTGGCGTTGAGCGCAAGCAAGTTGGTCTGGCGTGCCACTTGCGCAATGAGCCGAACGACGTCGCCGATCCGTTCGGCCGCATCAGTGAGCTCGGAGATCTGCCTGTCAGTCTGCGCCGCCTGGCGGACCGCCTCCAGCGCAATCTTCGAGGATTCCTGCACCTGCCGCCCAATTTCGGAGGCAGAGGTCATCATCTGTTCCGTCGCGGCAGCAATGAGCTGGATATTGGAAGAGGCGCTGTCGGATGCTGCCGAGACGTGGCTCGAAACGCCGGTCGTGTGCTTGGCCGACTGAGTGAGGCCAAGAGCCGCACTTTCAAGCTGGCGGGAGGCGTTAGCCACCGTCTGAATGACGTTACCGACGGCCGCCTCGAACGCATCAGCAAGCCGCTCTAGCTCCGCGCGGCTTCGCTCGCCCTGCAGGCGGTCGCGTTCCAACTGTTCGGCAAGGTCGCGCTCAGCCTTCAGGCGCATGCCCTGCTTGAAGTCCTCGACCGCCCGTCCCATGTCCCCGATCTCATCTTTACGATCAAGACCCGGCAGAACAATCTCGAACTGACCGGCACCAAGCTGACGCATCGCCACCGTCATACGTGAAATGGCACCGCCAATGCGACGGCCGAACAGCAGCGCAAACGTCGCGACCAGGCCCATCGCCCCAACCACCAGCCAAAACAGGAGATCGCGGGCATTTGCCGCGCGCAAGCCAGCCGCGGCGCTTCGGCGATCGGCTTCTGCAATTGCCTGTGCCAATGCCGGTCGATGGCTGCCATAAACCTTGGCAATATCCTCCATCTCCTCGTTCAGCGACTGCTGGACCAACATGAAGGCAGAAAATGCGGCTTGATAGGACTTGAGAAGCCTCTCAAGTTCGGGGCGAATACCCGGTGAGAGATCTGAGGTGGCCAGCAGCCCGGCGAATTCGGCGCCAGACTTGTCAAAATCCTGGCCGTATTTTTCTTCGCCGTGCAGCATGAAATCCTTTTCATACCCGCGCATCCTCTCCATGAGAACGGTCAACCTTGGCTGGTCGAGCTCGGCAAGCCGCCCTTCCAGCTGAAGCTCGGCCGTGCGCAGCCCGCCCTGGAGCCCCTCCTCGGCGTTAAAACCAAGCGCGCGCTCGGCCGAGACGATGTTCTGAAAGCGAGCGGCGTAGAGGTCGATCCCGCTCCGCAGTCCGGAAGAGCTCTTGAGAGGATCGCCCTCAGGCAATCGCGCCGCAATGCCTTCGATGTCGCCGAGCATCGCCATTTCGTGCTTGAGCAGCTCGGCATGGCGCTCAATCATTGCCTCGTCGCGCCGACGCAGGAATTCGGTCGTCACATGTTGCGATTCCAGAAAGCTCTGGGAGAGCGCCGCAAACCGGTCACGAACGCGAGCGGCCTCGTCCGCATCACCCTGGACCTGCGCCGCGTGGTTCAACCCGACCAGGCAGATCGCGCCGGTCGCAATGACCGCGATGATGCCAAGCAGGCCGATCTTTAATCGCAAGGAGGCACTGAATGTTCGGCTGGCCGGAATCTGCAGCTTGAGCAAGCGCCACAATGGGGTGCGTTTGAACGAGAGCGCGCGAAGTGTGAGAGCTGAGAACAATGCTTTCTTTCCTTAAATGGCGCATGGCTTGCCAATCCTGCGGCCGATGAAAAACTGTAAGACGTGAGACTATCACTCAACGCTAAACATGCCGCTGCCGTTTGTCGGCGACGGCCCAGCTAAGTCTAGGGCGAACTGGCAGACAGACCGATCTGCCAGTGGATTGGGTGCATTTGTGCTCGCCAAGGAGACCATCAGGACGAGCGCACAGGTCAGTTGGGGCTCATCATTCAAGTGGCTCGTTAGCGGCAGCATAGGGGGCCTACGGCGGCTCCACGCGAGGGAAGAACTAGGTTTTTACGGGAACAGGCCGCGTGTTTCCTTGGCACCGCGAACACGCTCGACGCCTATTGCCATGGCCGCGGTGCGATTGAACAGATTTTCGCCTTTGCTTCGCGCCAGGACACGCTCGAAAGCACGATCCAGGAGTTGATACTCCCGGCGCATGACTTCCTCCTCCTCCCAGAACAATCGCTGAAGGTCCTGCACCCATTCAAAGTAACTGACGACAACACCTCCCGAATTGCAGAGAATATCGGGAATGACGAACACCTCGTCCTGGCGTCCTTCCAGAATTCGGTCAGCTTCCGGCGTGGTCGGTCCGTTGGCGCCTTCGGCAAGGATCCGGCAGCGCAGTTTAGCGGCCATTCCAGCGTCGATGACCCGTTCGACGGCAGCCGGAACAAGCACGTCGCACGGCACGGTCAGGATCTCTGCAGGATCCAGAGCGAGCTCATTGGAGTAGCCATCAAGGCTTCCTTGCGAGGCTGCGTGCCGGACCAGTTGTGGTATGTCGAGCCCACGAGGGCGGTAGAGCGCGCCGGTGTGATCGCTGACCGCGATCACTTTCACTCCCATGTTATGCAGCTCAAGCGCGGCGATCGAACCGACGTTTCCAAATCCTTGAACAACCGCCGTTGAGCCATTGAGACGGATTTTGAGCTCGTCTGCAGCGCGCCTGACCAGATGAGCCACACCCCGGCCTGTCGCTTCACGACGGCCGAGCGTTCCACCAGCGCTGACGGGCTTGCCCGTCACGATCTCGGTGACGGTTTGGCCCTGGTACATCGAATAAGTATCCATGAACCAGGCCATGATCTGCTCGTTCGTACCGAGGTCAGGAGCCATAACATCGGTGTGTGGCCCAACGAAGGGGATCATTTCCTGCATATAACGGCGCGAAAGCGCCTCAAGCTCGCGCTTCGACAAGGTCGAGGGGTCGACATTGATGCCGCCCTTGGCCCCGCCATACGGCAATCCGACCAGGGCACATTTCCAGCTCATCCAAATGGCGAGCGCTGCAACTTCGCCGAGGTCGACTGTGGGCGCGAACCTGGTGCCCCCTTTTGTCGGGCCAAGCGTCAAATGATGCTGTACCCGGTAGCCCTCGAACACCGCGGTGGTGCCATCATCCCGGTGAATTGGACACGATACTGTGACAGATCGCTTCGGCAACAACAGGCGCGGTCTCGCATCATCCGGTATGCTCAGGTAATTCGCGATCACCTCGAATTGCTTTACGGCCATCTCAAACACTGGCCCACGATATGCAGTCACGCTAGCTCCTCAAGCTGGATATGAAAAATTGAACGCTCATGCGTCGGGACGCTTTGGGCCCTGAACAGGTGATGCGATTTCGGGACGTGGAGATGGTCGCCGTTACCGCAAGAGCGCAGCTTGCGCTCACGCCGAATAGAGGACCAATGCCACGAAAGCGAGATTGACGAGGGCGGCCACGATCGCCAGCAACCAAGTGGTCGCAGGCGAAATGTCTGGAGTATCTTGCGAGTCTGGGATCCAAAGGGGCGGCGGCGGCATCTCAATGTCTCCGAAAGCTTGCATTACAGCGAATCGAGCAAGCAAGATGAAATTGCCTCATGGCCATCAGGCGAGCCAGTTGTTCAAATCTATGGCGCGGCCGCGCTGATCTTGATCAAGAGTAGAGAGGCTCTGAACCATGTTTAGCTCGTGGCGTTCACATCGCCTTGACGATGTTCTCGGTAACCTTCTTGGCGTCGCCGAGCAGCATCATGGTGTTGTCGCGGTAGAACAACGGGTTGTCGATGCCCGCGTAACCCGAAGCCAGCGAGCGCTTGATGAACATCACCGTTCCGGCCTTCCAGACCTGCAGCACCGGCATGCCGTAGATCGGCGAGGACTTGTCCTCTTCGGCCGCCGGATTGGTCACGTCGTTGGCGCCGATCACGAAGGCGATGTCGGCCTGCGCGAACTCGGAGTTGATGTCCTCGAGCTCGAACACCTCGTCATAGGGCACGTTGGCTTCGGCCAGCAGCACGTTCATGTGGCCGGGCATGCGGCCCGCGACCGGGTGAATGGCGTATTTCACCTCGACGCCTTCCTTCTTCAGGATGTCGGCCATCTCGCGCAGCGCGTGCTGGGCCTGCGCCACCGCCATGCCGTAGCCGGGCACGATGATGACCTTGGAGGCGTTCTTCATGATGAAGGCGGCATCGTCGGCCGAGCCGAGCTTGGCGGGCTTCTGCTCGCCCGTACCGCCGCCGGCCGCAGCGGTCTCACCGCCAAAGCCGCCGAGGATGACCGAGATGAAGGACCGGTTCATCGCATGGCACATGATGTAGGACAGGATCGCGCCCGAGGAGCCGACCAGCGCGCCGGTGATGATCAGCGCGGAATTGCCGAGCGTGAAGCCGATGCCCGCGGCCGCCCAACCCGAATAGGAGTTCAGCATCGAGATCACGACCGGCATGTCGGCGCCGCCGATCGGGATGATCATGAGCACGCCGAGCAGAAGCGCCAGGATGACGTTGAGCCAGAAGAACACCAGGCTGCCGGTGACGACGAGGCCGACGATGCAGGCGACCAGCGCCACCGCGAGGGCGACGTTGATCACGTGGCGGGCCGGCAGGATGATCGGAGCGCCGCTCATGCGCGCCGAGAGCTTGAGGAATGCGATCACCGAGCCGGTGAAGGTCAGCGCGCCGATGGCGACGCCGAGCGACATTTCGACCAGGCTCTGGGTGTGGATATTGCCGGGCGTACCGATGTCGAAAGCCTCGGGCGCGTAGAACGCGCCGGCGGCGACCAGCACCGCGGCCATGCCGACCAGCGAGTGGAAGGCGGCAACCAGCTCCGGCATCGACGTCATCGGCACGCGCCGGGCGATCACCGCGCCGATCGCGGCGCCGATCGCGATGCCGACGATCACCAGCACCCAGGCGAGCCCGTCGGCCGGCGGATGGTTGGCAAGCGTGGTGGCGACCGCGATCGCCATGCCGATCATGCCGAACAAATTGCCCTGGCGCGATGAAGCCGGGCTCGACAACCCGCGCAGCGACAGGATGAACAGCACTCCCGCCACGAGATACAGAAATGCAGAGAGGTTGGCGCTCATCTCAGGTCCCCATTGATCCCATCAGCCCGAGGTGGCCGCTTACTTCGACTTCTTCTTGTACATCGCCAGCATGCGCTGGGTGACAAGGAAGCCGCCGAAGATGTTGATGCAGGCAAAGATCAGCGCGACAAAGCCGAAGGCACGGGCCCAGCCCGAGCCGCTCGAGACATTCGCGACGCCGCCGGCAAGCAGCGCGCCGACCACGATCACCGAGGAGATCGCGTTGGTCACGCTCATCAGCGGCGTGTGCAGCGCCGGCGTCACCGACCACACCACGAAATAGCCGACGAAGACGGCGAGAACGAAGATCGACAGCCGGAAGATGAAGGGGTCGACGACCTGTGCAGCATGCTCCATGGCGGCTCTCCTTAAACCCGATTTAAGATGATTTGGGCTGGAAGTTCGGGTGGATGACGGCGCCGTCTTTCGTCAGCGCCGTGGCCTTGACCAGCTCATCGTCCCAGTTCACGGCGAGCTTCTTCTCTTTCTTGTCGACCATGGTCTCGATGAAGGAGAACAGGTTGCGGGCATAGAGGCTGGAGGCCGAGGCCGCGACGCGGCCGGCGACGTTGGTGTAGCCGACGATCTTGATGCCATCGAGGTCGACGACCTCACCGGCCTTGGCACCCTCGACATTGCCGCCGCGCTCGACGGCGAGATCGACCAGTACCGACCCCGGCTTCATCGACTTGACCATGTCGGCGCTGACGAGCTTCGGCGCCGGCCGGCCCGGGATCAGCGCGGTGGTGATCACGATGTCCTGCTTCTTGATGTGTTCGGCGGTGAGCGCGGCCTGCTTGGCCTGGTACTCCCTAGACATTTCCTTGGCGTAACCACCAGCGGTCTGCGCGTTCTTGAACTCCTCGTCCTCGACGGCGAGGAATTTCGCACCGAGCGATTCCACCTGCTCCTTCGTCGCGGGCCGGACGTCGGTCGCGGTGACCACCGCGCCGAGGCGGCGCGCGGTCGCGATCGCCTGGAGGCCCGCAACGCCGACGCCCATCACGAACACCTTGGCAGCGGGCACGGTGCCGGCCGCGGTCATCATCATCGGAAAGGCGCGGCCGAACGCCTCGGCGCCCTCGATCACGGCGCGGTAACCGGCGAGGTTGGCCTGCGAGGACAGCACGTCCATCACCTGCGCGCGGGTGATGCGCGGCATCAGTTCCATCGCGAAGGCGGAGACGCCGGCATCGGCTATCGTCTTCAGCGCGGCCTCGTTGCCGTAAGGGTCCATGATGGCGATGACGAGCGCGCCGCGCTTGTACTGCGCCAGCTCGGACGCCTCGGGACGCTTCACCTTGATGATGATATCGGCGTCCTTGAGCGCGTCAGTGCTGACGGTGGCGCCGGCCGCGGTGAATTCGGAATCCGGCAGGCCCGACTTGATGCCGGCGCCCGCCTCCACGGCGATTTCGGCGCCCAGCGCCCTAAACTTCTTCACCGTATCAGGCGAAGCGGCGACACGCGGCTCCGACGGATCGATTTCCTTGGCAACGGCGATCTTCATGACACCTCCCGGCGAGCGCCGCCTGTCTTCGTAGCAGTATTCCGAGCGCACCGGCCTGCAGAACGCCCGAATTGGTTCGTAGTGATGACTTGTTCGCACTGGATATAAGGCTCGTTTGGCAGACTCTATCAGATGCCCTGCGCCGTTCTTTGGG